>CAMYED010000010.1 GCA_947254595.1 uncultured Gardnerella sp.
GTCTCCGGTCTTGCCCTTGTCTCCGGTCTTGCCCTTGTCTCCGGTCTTGCCCTTGTCTCCGGTCTTGCCCTTGTCTCCGGTCTTGCCCTTGTCTCCGGTCTTGCCCTTGTCTCCGGTCTTGCCCTTGCCGTTATTGTTGTTCTTCTTGGCAGGAGTTGTATTCGTAGTAGGAGCAGGATTTCTACGTGGAAGAACGTTCGCACGCTTAATCACGTTGCCAGTTGTTTGATGTACTTCTTTCTTTTCTTCAGACTGCTTATTTTTGTCTTTATCCTTGTCTTTATCCTTATACGTTTCTCTAACGAGCACTAGAGCCAAGTCTCGAACCTTTTTGGCTTGAGCTGCGTACCATTCGGAAGCTCCCAAAGCTTCTGCGCTTTGAGATCCGAGTTCTTCTGGCGAATTTGCCGTGCAAGCTACAATGCCTGGAGTCTTCGCTTTAAGAGTTTTTGTTAGCTCTTTGCCCGCTTCGGAATTAGACATTGAAAGATTGTTTAATAAGCTATTTTGTGTAAGAGTTTTCCAAGTATTACTTGCTTTTGAAAGCTGAGCGACTTTGATTTCGCACTGTTTGCGTGCGGCTTTTGTTCGTTCGCTTTGTTTCATGTACCAAAATGCACCCATAGCGGAAAGTGCTAAAGCTAGTACTACAATGCCCGCAATAAGAACTATGAGCTTGTTCTTTTTGCTTTTATCAGCATTTTCAGAGACGTGTTGAACCATTTGTTTCCTCTGCTTATTGATGACTACTAAACATAGTGCATTTTTAATACACAAGTTGTATCTATATTACGACAAATCTTTTCTGTTATCCACGCGCATAGTCTCGTGACACGCAGCAATTTTTGAGTGTTTAAGAGAATGCTAATAATTTTTTGGATTACTTTAGATTTTATTCGACGAGATTAGCAGAAAACAAAAAAGCCACCGATTGTCGGTGGCTCTCTGGCTCCTGCGGCTGGGCTTGAACCAGCGACCATTCGATTAACAGTCGAACGCTCTGCCAACTGAGCTACGCAGGAATATTTTGTGTTTGGCTTAGTGCCGCGCACAAGACATTTATATTACACCGATTTTCTGAAGATGCAAATATGGCGTGTTTTGGCGTGTCGCGGTCAGGTTTCCGCAGTTTGTTTCCGCAATTCTGAATTATGTGTTGCTTATATGTTTTATCCACAATGAGCTAAAACTTTATGTTTTTTGAAAATGCTTTGTAAAACTTATACGTAGAGTAATTAGTACGACTGTATTTAGGGGGATTACATGTCTATTTTTCGCACTAAATGCTATTTGCGCATCAAAATGCGTCTTAAGAAAGTGCTTAAAAAATATATAAATCAACTAAAAGATTATGAGTTTTTATGCAGAATATTTGCTTCTTTTGGAATTTTAGTAGCATTAGCTTTTTTAATAAGTGCTATATTTTCGCAAATGGAGCTTTCGAACGATCTTTCGCGCGAGATCTCGCGCAATATTTCACATGAGTTTTCGTATGATCTTTCGCAGAATTTTTCTAAAAACAATCAGCAGCTTAAATATTATTCGTGGAAACCTACGGGAACGTGCTGCAAGAAGTGTGCTGTAGGAAAATTTGCTTACAGTTCGCAAACGTGTCGTGCGGCAATGAAGTGGCCTGTAAAGCCTACGCATATTGTAAAAGCTTTTAATCCGCCTCCTAAACCTTGGATGGCAGGGCATCGCGGTGTTGATCTAGCTGCTAAGCCGGGAACGTCTTTATTTGCGCCTGCGGATGGTGTTATAAGTTTTGTTGGCAAAGTTGCTGGAAAATCTGTAGTAACTATTAGGCATGGTGAATTGACTTCAACTTTTGAACCTGCTGTAACAAATTTTTCTGTAGGAGTGTCTGTTAAACAAGGTCAGAAGTTTGGTCATGTTGAAGGAGGCTCAGATCATTGCGGTAAACGTTGCGTGCAATGGGGTCTAAAACGTAAGAATCGCACTTATGTAAATCCTTCTAGCATGACTGTTCGAAAAAGAATTGTTCTTAAACCGGCTGCGTGAACTAAATTAGTGATGCAAATGCGCTTGGCATGCGTTCAGTATGCGTTCGGCATGCGTTCAGTATTGTTCAGTATGCGTTTATTATTTTTTAGTGCGCCTAATTTGTAGAAAACTGAACAAAATTTCCTACAATCTTGTAGAAGCTGGCATAGTTTGAGGGTGTGAGTACGCGTATAGTAAATACGTAGGATGTAAATATATGAAAAATATATAAAAAATATAAAAATATATATACGTATATACATCAATTCGGCAAACAGGGAGCTTATATGCAGGAATATTCTCGTACGCTTGATGAAGCGATTGATGCAGATGTTAATGTTTTCTCTCTGCTAGAAGATAGAGTGCTTCGCAATCCTGATTCTTCTTTGATTGAATATGTTGATTCGGATGGTTCTTGGAAGTCGTATTCTGCGCAAGAGTTTAGAGATATTGTAGTTTCTGTTGCTAAAGGTTTTATTGCGCGCGGAGTTATGCCAGGGGATGCGGTGTCGATTATTGCGCACACGTCCTGGCAGTGGACAGTTTTAGATATTGCTATTATGTCTATTGGCGCTTTGACTGTTCCAATTTACGAAACAAGCTCATCTATTCAAATACAGCATATTGTTGAGGATTCTAAAGTTTGCTCAATATTCGTTGAGTCTGCCGACATGCTTCCAAAAGTAGAGGCTGCTAAGGAGGAGTGCTCTACTCTGCATGACGTGTATGTAATTAATCGCGGTGCGCTTGATGCTTGCATTGAGTACGGAAAATCTGTAACTGACGCTGAGTTTTATGAGCGCGTTCATGCAGTTCGCGGAAGTGATTTAGCTACAATTGTTTACACTTCAGGTTCAACTGGAGAACCAAAAGGTATTGAGCTTACGCATAGCAATTTTGCTTTTATTGCAAAATCGGGCGTTATTTCTATGCCAGATATTGCTCTAAAGGGGAATCCTCGTTTACTTCTGTTTTTGCCGCTTGCGCACGTTTTTGCAAGGTTTATGCAATTATTCTGCTTTGCTGGCAACGTTACTCTTGGTTTAAGCAGTAATCTAAAAACTGTTCTTTCTGATTTTCAAACTTTTAAGCCAACGTTTATTCTTGGCGTTCCTCGTATTTTTGAAAAAATTTATAATGCTGCTTCTCAAAAAGCTGGCAGGGGAGTTAAGGGTTTTGTTTTTGCGTATGCGGCTAAAATTGCTCGTCAGTGGTCCTACGCTCAGCAGTCGGAAGCAATGGTTCCTCCTATGCTTGCTCTTAGTCATGCGTTGTGTAAGAAGTTAGTTTACAAGCCGTTATTGCACGTTTTTGGAGGATCTGTTTCATACGCTATTTCCGGTGGAGCTCCTTTAGATACTTCAATCGCGCACTTCTTCAACGGAATCGGATTGCCGCTTCTTGAAGGTTATGGAATGACGGAAACTTGCGCACCTTCTATGGTTAATCCTACAACCGGTTATCGTATTGGAACTGTTGGCTTGCCTATAAAAGGCGTGTCTGTTGCTATTGCGGACGATGGCGAATTGTGCATTAAAAGCCCTGCAGTTTGCAAAGGCTACCATAATAATCCCGAGCTTACTCGTCAGCAAATTGTAAACGGCTGGCTGCACACAGGAGACTTTGGTTCCTTGGACGATGACGGCTTTGTTCGTATTACGGGAAGAAAGAAAGATCTTATTATTACGGCTGGCGGCAAAAACTTGTCTCCTAATGTTCTCGAAGCTTCGCTAATGACCTCTCCAATTATTTCTCAAGCGGTTGTTATTGGGGACAGAAAGCCGTTTGTTGCTGCGATTATTGCGCTTGATTTAGCGGAAGTAAATTCTTGGCTTTCTTCTAAAGGAGCGTGTGAGGTGCGCTCGCTTAAAGAAGCTTCTGTAAACGGAATTGTGCGTGCGGAAGTTGAGCGTGCCGTTACTAAAGCGAATTTGCTGGTTTCTAGGGCGGAATCTATTCGCAAGTTTGAAATAGTTCCCGATGCTTTTACTCAGGCTAACGGCTTAATTACTCCAAGCTTAAAAGCTAAGCGTCAAGCTGTTGTTGAGCGCTATCATGACCTTATTGAGCGCGTTATTTACGCTCCTAGAAAACGCTAGGGATTTTTACAATCCTGCGTCGGCTAAGGAAATGTAGCCCGGGTCTATTAGGCGAGCTTTCAAATTAGTTGCACTTACTGCTAAAAGTTGTTCGCGAACTGTTGGAACTGTAATACCATTCTCTAAGTTCGTTGTAGTAGTAGCAATTTTTTTAGAAAGCTTTCCGCTTAAGTTTAAGCAAGTGCAAGTTTCTGCAATATCCTGCGCAATTTGCTCTTGATGCTCAATAGTGGTCATCCACTGCTTACCGTTTACAATATTTGGCATAATATTTTTGTACGCTCCGTAACCGGTAATTGCTGGCCATTGTTTTGCGCGAGAATCATCCTTATTTTCTGCATGCTCTTGCTGTTCTTGAGCGCTATTATTGGTATCTTTACTTAAAGTGCGTGGAGTTGGAACTGGTCTTTTAGTAAGATTGCGCTTTCCAATAAAGTTTCCTATAACGTCTGGCAGAGTGAACGAAGGATTAATGTCTGCGGCGCTTCCTTCGTAACCTAAATCGCTTAAAGTTTGCGAAGTTTGCAGTGCTATTTGGTCGTCCAAAGCAATAATTCCGTCAACGTGCATTGGTGTTGAAGTAATTAGATTACTATTTTTAGTAATGCGATTTTTTAATTCTGTTTTTACAGCATCCGAATTGTCGGCGTCAAAAGCAACATTAATCCAGTCTTTTTCGGTGCTGTTTGCATGTAACTTTCCGGAAGTGCTAAGCAGCGTGCCTGAAACAAAATACGGCCTAAGAACTTTCCAAATTCCAGCAAATGCGTCTTTAGCAAAATCATCTTCTAATTCTTCTGAATCTGAATCTTTAGAATCTTTAGAATCTTTAGAATCTTTAGAACTGCTGCTTTCTTGCGTTTGACTGCTGCTTTCTTGCGTTTGACTGCTGCTGTTTTCGTTAGAGTTGCTGTTGTTTGCGTTTCCGGAGTTTGCGTTTCCGGAGTTGCTGTTTTGATTGCTGTTCTGATTGCTGTTCTGATTATTATTTTGAGTATTGTTCTGGTCGCCGGCACTTTGATTATTTTCGTCCTGAGCAACTTTAGAGTGTAGATTAATATTTTTTTGATTATGGCAAGGCAAAAGAACCTCAATATAACGCGGATTTTCTCGCGTTGCTCGATCAAGAGCAAGCTTTTGCACTAATGTTGCAGCCTGAATCTCACCAATGCTTTCCGCGTCGGAAAGATGGAATAAAACATCCGGCTTAAAACCAGAAACGTAATTAGAAATCATAACAACGTGAACGCCGGATTTTTGCGCAAGGCGAAGTGAAGAAGCCAAACGCTTTTCTGCAGCCCGAAAATTCTTATACGACTCTTTAGAATTTTCGCTACTATTCTGCTGATTATTATTTTCGTCAGTTTTATTAGAAGAAGGCAAAGTTGCGTAATCCCCATAATTATTACTGCCATTTTTATTAGTCCATGGCGCAATAACAATAGTTGTTTTACTAAGCTGCTTCCTAATTTTTTCGCCTGTAACCTTGTTCGAATGATTGTTTTTAGTATTCTTCTTCTCTTTTTGTAACGGAGTAAGCAAATTCACTACATAATCTTGAACATCTTGACTCTGCTGCAAAAGACTTGAAGAAGTTTTCGTAGTTATAGAATTGTCGTCAAAACCTTTATTTTTTAAGCCTTTAACTAATTCCGGAACAAGCCTATCCCACGTACTTAAAGGCTTGTGGCGTGTTAAAGCCAAACCATCATCAGGAGTAAAAATAGCCACGCTACCGTTATACGTTTGCTTAGAAATAGCAGAACTAGAAGCAGTTTGCGAAGGGGAGCCGCAAGAACTAACAGCAAACAGAATAGAAAGCATTGCGGTTAGCAGAACTACAGAACGTTGCAAAATACGGTTGTGCAAACGAATCATAGCAGTAATGGCCTTTCGTAATATTCGCGATTAAGTTGGTAAGTTTATTAAAAATTTTGTTACAAGTTGCTATAACTACAGGCTGCTTAACACTCTTGAACACATATCTCGATACTCGCTTACGTACCCGCCTCCAAAGAATACGCAGTGGCCAGCAATAGGGTAGAGTTGCCAAATAATCATGCGCTTTTCAAAGCCAGACTTAAGAGTATGAACCGACTGGTAGCCATCCAAAATCTGCTTAAAATAGCTTATTCCAAACAAGTGGAGCATAGCCAAATCTTCCTCGCGATGCCCGCCATGAGCCGCAGGATCAATCAGTGTTGCCTCAACATGCTCGCCGTCCTCACTTTTAGTCCAAAGCACATTCCCGCTCCACAAGTCGCCATGAACTCTCGCAGGCTTATCTTCCGCAGCCTTGCCTAAAGCTTCAGGAAGCGCGCTTATAACTTCGTTCGTAAGAGCCAAATCGTTTCTAGTAAGCTCACCACGCGAAATTCCAAGTTCAACCATAGGACGCAAACGACCATCCGCAAGGTAATCAATAACATTAGTCCACTCGCCGGTTGGCATATTAACAGGGTCGCTCAAAGGGCCAAAATAGCATGTTCCATCGTAATCCGACGGAGCCTCACCAAAATATTTAGCACCATAATCGTGCATGTGAGCAAGAGAAGCACCAAACTCAAAAGCGGCTAAAGGCGTTGGAGAAGCGACGTCAATACGCTCAATATTAAGGTAATCTTTTCCCCAATCAAACACTTTCGCAACTCGAGGTCCACCAAACTTGCGGGCTTCTTGCAGCCACTGCAAACCCTTGCCTTCACATTCAAAAAAACGCTCAGGTGCGTATGATCTGCTTTTTGTATACACATTATTGTTCATAGCAGCCCTCTTAACATAGTTGCGTACACGACTTACGCATTACATACTAAATAAAATATTTTACGAATAAATTAAAATAAATTAAATTATTCCCAATCTCACTATTTTACTGAAGTATTAGCACATTCAACTACGCTGTGTTTAAGAGCAGGGCAGAATGTTTTAGCAAACTGATACCCAAAAAGCAATCCGGCTAAAAATAGTGCAGCACCCAAACCGGTGTAAAACACTGCAATAAACTGTTCAGGAGCCAAATTGCTCGCTCGCAAAGCAATTCCGCCAGTCATCATAAAAGCCATAATTATAAAAGATTTTACGTCAAAGAATTTGAGGAAAAACTGTTTTTCTTGCGTATACGCGAGGATTCTTTGAGTATGCTTTTTAACAAGTTTTCCAAAAATAAAAAATTGGAATATGCCAAAAACAAGCAGTGACAAAACAAAATTCAAAGGCTGCAAAAAATTAGCGTACGCAGACAAACCAATTCGAAGAATATTAAAACCTGCAGCGCCCCAAACTAAGCAAGCAATCAGCAATAACATATTTTTCTTTACTTTCACTTCACTACCTCTTTAATATTTATGGTTTTATTTAGTTTCATTGCGAATTTATTTAGTTTTATACGATTTTTCTAAATTATTTACGAATTAACACCACTTACCATTGTAATGATTTATTTTTCTAAAATAGCAATATACGCAAAAAATGCACGATTCACAGTAAAACTTCCTAAAAAGTACATATTTTCTTAATAAAACTTGTAAAAAGTATTGCAAAATGACGATGTAAGACGCTATAGTCCTAGGGTATGAACGACAACGATCAACAGTATGCAACAGCTGACAATAAAGCTACTATTGCTGAGCCAGCTTTTCGTTACAACGCGCAGCTCGCACAAGATATTGAGCAGCGCTGGCAAAAAACCTGGGATGAACAAGGCACTTTTTGGGCCGCTAATGTTAAAGGCGATTTGAAGGATGGAGAAGGAAAGCTTGCAGAAGGCCGCCCTTCGTTCTTTGCAATGGACATGTTCCCATACCCTTCCGGAAAAGGCCTGCACGTTGGACACCCTCTTGGATACTTGGCAACAGATGTTGTAAGCCGCTACCATCGCATGAAAGGCGAAAACGTTCTTCACGCAATGGGCTACGACGCTTTTGGTTTGCCTGCAGAACAGTACGCTGTGCAAACAGGTCAGCATCCACGCATTACTACCGAAGCAAATATTGCAAACATGCGCAGGCAGTTGCATCGCATGGGCTTAAGCTTTGACGATCGTCGTTCGTTCGCAACAATTGACACGAATTACGTGCGTTGGACGCAGTGGATTTTCTCCAAGCTTTACGACGCATGGTACAACCCTGATTTTGTTCGCAAAGACGGTGGCAAAGGTTCTGCTCGACCAATTGCAGAACTTGTTGACGAGTTTAAGAGCGGAAAGCGCGAAATTCCTGGTTTTGCCGGCAAAAAGTGGGAAGAACTCAACAAAGTAGAGCAAGCAGACGTATTAAACGACTTCCGTATTGCCTACATTTCTAAATCTCCTGTAAATTGGTGCCCAGGTTTAGGCACAGTGCTCGCAAACGAGGAAGTTACTGCAGAAGGCAAATCTGAACGCGGAAACTTCCCAGTATTCCAGCGCAACCTTCGCCAATGGTCAATGCGAATCACCGCCTACGGACACCGCCTAGTTGAAGACTTGAACACTATTGATTGGCCAGAAAAAGTTAAGCTTATGCAGCGAAACTGGATTGGCGAATCTCACGGCGCATCCGTACATTTTGAAGTGCCATGCGCAGACGGCGAAACGCGCGATTTGGAAGTGTACACTACTCGTCCAGACACGCTTTTTGGAACCACTTTTGCGGTTGTTTCCGTAGATCACCCAATTCTTGAGCATGCTCCAGAAGCGTGGGAGGCTAGCGTTCCAGAAAGTTGGAAAGGCGGCTACGCAAGTCTTAAAGAAGGCTTGGCGGAGTATCAAGCTCAAGCTCGCGCAAAGACGGCTAAAGATCGCACTGAAGACGCAGGCGCAAAGACCGGCCTGTTTACCGGACTTTACGCAATTAACCCTGTAACCGGAGCAAAACTTCCACTCTTTACTGCAGACTACGTGCTTATGGGCTACGGTACGGGCGCAATTATGGCAGTTCCAGGCGGAGACCAGCGCGACTACGATTTCGCAAAAGCATTCGGCTTGCCAGTAATCTACACGGTTGAGCCTTTGCCTGATTTCGACGAAAAGTTGGCAGACTACGAAGGAAACGCTCCTTTCGTTTCACACGACGGAATTGTTATTAACTCAGCCGTAGAGCATACTCATAAGCTTGGTGACGCCTTATCTATTAACGGTTTGCGCGTTGACGAAGCAATTAAAAAAGTCACTACTTGGCTTGAAGCAGCAGGCGTTGGCAAAGGTAGAGTTTCCTACAGGCTCCGCGACTGGCTGTTCTCTAGGCAGCGCTACTGGGGTGAACCATTCCCAATCGTTTATGATGAGGACGGAGTCGCTCACTTAGTTCCAGACTCTGAGCTTCCAATTGCATTGCCTGACGTTCCAGACTACCAGCCAAAAACTTACGCACCAGACGACGCAAATTCCGAACCGGAAGCGCCGCTAAGCCGAAACGAAGACTGGGTTAAAGTTCAGCTCGACCTCGGCGATGGTGTAAAAACCTACTACCGCGACACCAACACAATGCCAAACTGGGCTGGTTCCTGCTGGTACTACATGCGCTACCTTGATCCAAATGACGCTGAAAATATGGTAGATACCGACGAATACGACTACTGGATGGGCACAAACCGTCCAGGCAAAGAGCACGTTTCCGGCGGCGTTGACCTTTACGTCGGTGGCGTAGAGCACGCAGTTTTGCACTTGCTGTACTCGCGCTTCTGGCATAAAGCATTGTACGACTTGGGTTACGTGGATTCTGCAGAACCATTCCACCGTCTGTTCAACCAGGGCATGATTCAGGCTTACGCTTACACGGATGAGCGCGGACAGTACGTTCCAGCCGACGAAGTTGAAGAAGACGCTTCAAATGGCGCTGGAGAGCCAACATTTACGTGGCATGGAGAGCCTGTGAACCGCGAGTTCGGCAAAATGGGCAAGAGCTTAAAGAATATTGTGACCCCAGACTACATGTATGAAAACTACGGTGCAGACACGTTCCGTCTGTACGAAATGAGCATGGGTCCACTTTCTGAATCCCGCCCGTGGAACACGCGCAACGTTGTTGGCGGCATGCGCTTCCTGCAGAGATTGTGGCGAAACGTAGTAAACGAAGAAACCGGCGCTTGTGTAGTAACCGACGATGCACTCGACGAAAAGACGCTAAAGCTTCTCAACAACACAATTGCGGAAGTGACCGTAGAAATGGAAGCAATGCGACCAAACACCGCAATTGCTAAGCTGATTGTTCTAAACAACCACTTAACTTCACTACCTCATGTTCCACGAGCAGCTGTTGAGCCGCTGGTACTTATGCTATCTCCAATTGCTCCTCATATTTGCGAAGAAATGTGGAGCAAGCTTGGGCACACTAAGTCGATTGCTCACGCAGACTGGCCTGTTGCGGATTCTCGCTACGTTGGCGCAGACACTGTAACCGCTGTTGTTCAGATTAAGGGCAAGGTTCGCGCAAAGCTCGAAGTTGACCCGAATATTGAGGCTTCGGAGCTTGAAAAGCTCGCTTTGGAAGCTGTAGCAGATCGCTTGGGTGGAAAAGCTCCTCGCAAGGTGATTGTTAAGCCACCAAAGATTGTGTCTATTGTGCCTGACGAGAGGTAAAATTCGGCTTAATTAAATTCGGCTTAATTAATGCTGTAAAGCGCGATTCTTCGTGCTTTACAGCATTTTTTTTTTCGGTGTTAAAGGTTTTAACCACAGGGGATGTTTTTTGTTGCGAAGTATTAGAAGTTACCCAATAGTTAAGTTAAGAACTTTGAATTTGGGGGAATTATGCAATACTACGGGCAAGATTATGACGCAACTAAGCCTAAAATCGACTTACCAAGACGACGAATCGCCTCTACTTTAGCGGAATTTTCTAGCGACGCTTTTAGTGAAAGTGCTGGCGAAAATAGTTTTAACGATTTTGACTCGTCGCTTAAAGTAGGCGAATCTTCTCCTCGATTTCATATAAAACCTGCGCATATTTTAGCGTTAATATTGTTTCTAGTAGCCGCATTGTGCGCAAGTCTTACAATGTTTATTTCGCAGTCTTTAACGTATAATAGCTTGCGAAACGAGCAATCTGAAAGCCTGCGTATTTCAAAAAATAATTCAAAAAATAATTCAAAAAATAATTCAAAAAATAGTGAGGATTCTTTCGATAAGTCAGAGGAAAGTGATTCTAATGGGAATGCTGGACACACTAATGAACATAATACTGCAAGTAGTAATGACAATAGCGAAACTGGCAGTGAAAATAGCGGTGATAGTAGTGAAGAAAACAATAATGCTACTAAAGAAAATTATCATGGAAATAGTGAGAAAACTTCAGCAGTAAACAAACCTGCTAGAAACAATGCTGTTCCTGCGCAAAGCAGTAGAAGTGGCATAAATCTAAATACCGCAACAGCTAATCAGCTGCAAACATTAAAAGGAATTGGTCCAAAAACAGCTGCGCGTATTATTGCTCACAGAAAAAGAATAGGGCATTTTAGTAGTTTAGAAGATTTGCTGCAAATTAAAGGAATCGGCCCCAAAACTTTGAACAAATTCCGCGGAAATGTTTACGTAGGCTAGGTTTTATGAAAAACGTAAGTCGGCGTAACGCAAAACAAAACATTCTAGCTGAACGTTTTGCAAGAAAAAATGTTTCCGGAAGTCGCGATTTTAGAATGGTTATGATTGCTGGCGGATACTGGGCAGGATGCTTATTAGGCAGATTTTTATGCAAAATGCAACTAATTTACGGAGTGACGGTTGTTGTAATCGGCTTCATAGTTGCGTTAATTGCACTATTTTGCGTGCAGTATAAAAATGTTTCTTGGGGAAGAACAATCTCGTTAATAGCATACGTTTCTTTAGTCGCGTGCATGGCGTCGTATTTTAGCCAATGCGTGCTGTACCAAGATGTTATTATGCGAGAAATTCAGGCAGGAAACGCTACGCAACTTACGTATTCAAAAAATTATGAGACTAAGCGTAATTATTACAAATCGGATCATGATGCTGAATTTACTTTAGTAACTCCTCTTAGAGCGTCTCAAAGTTTTAATGGAGACTGCCAGGCTACTGTTAGAGTTCACAATTTTGATGGGCAAAAAAGTAACGTTACAACGCGATTTTACGCGTATAATCCGCTGTGTAATAAGCTCAGCTATGGTATGCGCGTGAACGTTCCTGTTAGTGTGAGCGCGTCGAGATATGACAATACTAGGCCGGAATTGCATGTAGAAAAGTTGCAGCAAAATGCGCGGGTTGCGCGGGTTGTTAAGAGAGCTGACTTTTGGCATAGAAGCGTAAGTGGGCTTTGGAAGTCGTTTTATGAAGTTACGAATCAGCTTGACGCTCAAGGCAGAATGTTGGTTCCAGGAGTAACTATTGGAATGTTGGGGCAGGAGTATGTTCCAACAGAAGCAACAAATTCGCTAAATACAATTGACGCAACTTATGCGAATATGACTCGTCAGCATTTTCAGCATGCTGGAATTATGCACGTAATGGCCGTTTCGGGCGGGCATTTTCTGCTACTTAGCATGATTATTTACCGTTGTTGCGCGTATTTGCTTTTACCGCGTTGGGTTACTTCTTCAATACAAATTGTGCTGCAAATTGCTTTAGCTGCAATAGTTTACCCTTCAGCGTCTGTTCTTCGAGCGCTAATAATGGGAATAATATCAGCAATTGCGTTTTGCTTAAAAAGACCATACCAGTCTGCAAGCGCGCTAAGTTGGACTGTTATTGGAGTGTTACTAGTAAACCCTTCGTACGCTTGGGATTATGCGTTTTCTCTTTCCGTGGCTGCAACTTTGGGAATTGTGATTATGGGTGTGCCATTGTCGAAAATATTGTTGAGGTATATGCCGTCGTTTATTGCTTCTGCGATTTCTATTACTTTTTCTGCGCAATTCTGGACCATGCCCGTGCAAATTCTTATGCAACCGGAAGTTTCTTTTATGTCAATTCCTGCAAACGTAATTGCTGCTCCACTTATGGAATGGTCAACAGTGTGCGGCTTAATTTCGCTTATTTCTGCAGGTTTTTGTAGCGCATTGTCGCTTACGTTTGCGCAACTTTCCGCAATTGGTACCGGATTTATGGAAAAGTGCGCGTGTTACTGTGATGAGATTTCTTTCGGCGTGTTTCCGTGGATGAAAGGTACGGCCGGAGCGTGTTTGATGGCGTTTGTTGAGTTGATAATATTTGCTATTTTTATGCTTTCGTACCGGTCTTTGTACAAACGCAACAGCATTCAACGCATGAGCATAATTGGCCAATTGTTCAGTTCGTCTTTCAAACGAATGTTAAGCGACGCTGAGCAAATATTTGAGGAATAATTGAGGAATAATTAACGCTCACGCATATTCGAGAGGAATATTATTATGTTAAGAGTTGGTTGGTTTAAGGAGCATAATGGCAGCAGGTAAAAAGCGCGCGGAACGCATAATTCCGGTAACTCTTGTAGTTGGCGGGGACGCGTACTTAAATGAGCTTAATGCTCGAAGCGTGCGTGAAAAAATACAAAAAAGTGCTCCGGATGCTGAGATTATTGAGATTGACGCGGCTACTGCGGATAAGTACTCGTTTGACGAAGCTGTTGGTCCTTCGCTTTTTGGTGACGGAACGATTGTTATTATTGACGATTTGCAAAATGCGGACGAGTCTTTAGTAGAAGCGATCGAAAACTTCTGCCGGCAGGCGCAGAATGTTGAAAATAATTTTGACGAATTTTCTGCAACTTGGGTTATTGCGCGTCACGAAGGTGGCGTTAAAGGAAAATCTATTATTACGCGTCTTACAAAAGCTGGTGCAAACACTATAACTGTGCCTGATCTTAAAAAAGACGATGCCAAGCTAAATTTTGTTATGAGCATATTTGAGCGTCGAAACAGAAGCGTTGAGCCGCAGGCTGCGCAACGACTTGTAGCAGTTTTAGGCGCTAAAACAGGCGAACTTGCAGCATTGTGTTCACAATTATGCTTTGACTATGACGATAATCCTATAACTCTCGATATTGTTGACCGCTACCTTATTGCAGATCCGCAAGTAACCGGCTTTTTTGTTGCAGATAAAGCTGTTGCAGGTCATGCCGGCTCTGCCGTACTTGCTGCAAGAACTGCGATTTCGCAAGGAGTTGACGCTATAGCGTTAATTGGAGCTTTGGACGCAAAAGTGCGTTGTATTGCGCTCGCAATGTCAGTGCGTAACGGCACGATTTCTGCTGCGGAAGCAAAAGTGAACCCGTGGGCGCTTAAAATGGCAATGCGTCAGCTTGCAGGTTGGAATAGTGCAGGAGTTTCTAAATGTTTGCAGTCTTTAGCTTGGGCGGATGAGCAGTGCAAAGGTGGAACAAGTGATGCGAATTATGCGCTTGAAAAATGCATTATGTTAATTGCTTCCCGAGGAAATTAGAAAGAGCAAAAAGTCGTAAATATAAGTCGTAAATATAAGTCGTAAGTGTAAGTCATAAAGCAGAAAGTGTAATTACAAATGGTATTGGAACAGCAAAAAGTGCGTACTGTGCCTACAGATACAGATATGCGCGAGCTTGGTGCAGCAGTGGCAAAAGTTGTAAAAGAAGGTGACGTTCTGCTGCTTTCTGGCCCGCTTGGTGCTGGTAAAACAACTTTCGCTCAAGGTTTTGGCGCGGGGCTTTCAATCAGCGAGCCGATTGTGTCACCAACTTTTACTATTGCGCGTGAATTGCACGGCACTTTTTCAGACGGAAAGCCGGCAACGCTAATTCACGTTGACGCTTACCGTTTGGGTGGCGAAGATTTTGCTCCGGGGCAGGACACTGTTTCGCGTTTGCTTGATGAGCTTGAATCCTTGGGGCTTGACGAAGCTTTGGAAGAACCAGGAGACGGAACCGTTGTGCTAATGGAGTGGGGTGAACAAATGGCTGGAGTGCTTGCATCTGAGCGCTTGGAAGTTCATATTGAAAGGCCTGTTGAGCCTTTGCAAGTAGACGATTTTACTAGCGACGGCGAGCGAATCGTAACTTTGAAAGCTGTTGGTGACGACTGGCTTAAGCGTATTGAAAAATTGTAATCAACTGTAAATAGCGCAATAAATAGGCAACAAATAATTCAGCAAATAACGCAGCAAATAACGCAGCAAATACGCAAGTTGTGGTAAGCGAGTAAGCTGATTGGGTACGTTTTGTTAAGGAATGAACATGAGTAATACGCTGATTATTGACACTTCATTTGGCTCTACTGTTGGAATTGTTGGCTACGAGCCGATTGTTGAAACTGACTCGCGCACGCATGTTGAGCGTTTGCAAGTAAATATTGCGAAAGTCGTGGAAAATGCGGGGCTTAAAGCTTCGGATATTAATCGCGTTGTTGTGGGCGTAGGCCCTGCTCCTTTTACGGGACTTCGCGCAGGATTAGTTGCGGCAAAAGCAATCGCTTTCGCCAACAATGCGGAAATTTTAGGATGTGATAGTCTTCTTCCTCAAAGTTTGATGATGCGTTCCGGCGCGTTCGAAGAAGCGCTTAAAAATGGCGATATTTGCAAGGACTTGCTGTTAAAACTTCCTTCTGATTCTGCTGATTCTTCAGAAAATTCTAATATTCGTCACTACGTGCTTTCGCTAAACGACGCTCGTCGTCGCCAAGTGTACATGTGTTTGTACGACGATGAAGGAAATGCGCTAATCGATATGGATATTGACTATCCGCAAAATGTTTCCGCGCGCGTAAACGAATATTTAGCTAGCGTAAATGGCGAAAATTATTGCGTGGACGTGCTTGGTCATGGTGCTAAAAAATACGTTGAAGATTGGCAAAATATTGCTCACGTTGGTGTTATTGCTGAAGTTTCTGCACTTGACTTGAACATTCGCGGTTTGCAGATTTTCGAACAGTGCTCTTTGGAATGTGTAAATAAAGATGAGCGCGTAAAAGCTGTTGAACCGCTTTATTTGCGCCGACCGGATGTTTCTGTTCCAAACCCGCTAAAGCATGTGCTTGGCTCTGGGGCTGCAACTAAATCCAAAGAAAAGTAGAAGCGTTTTAACGATTTGAGTAATTATGATTGTTGATATAACGCGTTCTAAGTTTCCAGCAGTAGCCGAAGGTTGCAATATAGTGCCGAACTGCGATTTTACGTGCGATGATTTAGCGCAAAAAATAGCGCCTATTGAAGCTGACTTATTCGGTAAAGGCTCATGGAACGAGAGTATGATTTCGCAAGAATTGCAAGCTCCTATGCGCGCGTATTATGCAGACGTAGATTTAGACGAAAATTCAAATACTTTATGCGGGTATGCTGGGTACTGGTTTGACGGCGACGACGCGCAAATAATGACAATCGGCGTTGCAAAAAAATATCAAAGAAAAGGCATAGCTTCTAAACTTTTAGCAACAATGATCAAAACCGCAAGGAAAATTGGTGCCAAACGCATGCTGCTAGAAGTGCGCGTAGACAATGTTCCTGCGCTCGCGCTGTATGAACGTTTTGGTTTTAAGCGCATGGGTTTGCGAAAGCGCTACTATCAGCCGGAAGGTGTGGACGCGTACACAATGTGTGCCGATTTAAGTGAGATTTCAAGCGATATTTCAAGCGATATTTTAAGCGAAAATAATAATTTAACTTCCGCAAAAAATAACGGAACCGAGGAATAAAATGAGTGAAGCAATCGTACTAGGAATTGAATCAACTTGCGACGAAACTGCCGCAGCTATTGTGCGCGGACGCACGCTGGTGTCAAATGTGGTGGCATCTTCAATGCAAGAGCATGCGCGCTACGGCGGTGTGATTCCAGAAATTGCCTCTCGCGCGCACGCTGAAGCTTTCGTGCCGGTTGTTTCTAAAGCTTTAGCAGACGCAAACATGGATTTAAGCGATGTTGACGCGATTGCAGTAAGCGCAGGTCCTGGTCTTGCCGGTTGCTTAGCTGTGGGAGTTTCGGGAGCTAAAGCCTTAGCTTGGGCTGCAAATAAGCCAATTTATGGTATTAACCACGTAATCGGGCATATTGCAGTAACGCAATTGCAATTCGGTGACGTGCCGGAAGATGTGCTTGCTTTAATTGTTTCCGGCGGCCACACTTCGCTTCTTCACGTGAACGATATTGCTAGAAGTATTGACGTTGTTGGCACAACTTTGGACGATGCTGCAGGAGAGTGCTTCGACAAAGTTGCGCGCTTGCTTGGATTCCCATACCCGGGTGGCCCTCATATTGATAGGCATGGAAGGCTTGGTAACCCGGATACTTTGAAAGTTCCGCAAGGGTTGACGCAAGGTCGTTCCGGCAAGGAGCATCCGTACGATTTCAGCTTCTCTGGTGTAAAAACTGCTGTTGCGCGCTGGGTGGAGGCACGTGAGGCTCAAGGGCTTGAAATTCCAGTTGACGACGTGTGTGCTTCTTTGGCTAATTCTGTGGCAGAAGTGCTTTCACGCAAAGCTATGATGGGCTGCGAGCAGTACGGTTCTAAAACACTTATGATTGGGGGCGGATTCTCCGCTAATTCGCAACTTCGCGAGCATTTGTTGGCTTGTGGAAAAGAGCATGGAATTGAAGTGCGTTTGCCGGAGCTTAAACTTTGCACGGATAACGGCGCTATGGTTGCAATGCTTGGTGTGAATTTGGTGGAAGCGGGTGT
Source organism: uncultured Gardnerella sp. (assembly GCA_947254595.1). GTDB lineage: Bacteria > Actinomycetota > Actinomycetes > Actinomycetales > Bifidobacteriaceae > Bifidobacterium. Next base: position 17,652 of record CAMYED010000010.1, read on the forward strand.
GCGCCCTTCCGCGCCTGACTTTGCTATTGATTCTGCAATGCCTCTTACTACAGTAAGTTTGTAAAGCTTTGGTGTGCTTTAGTATAATCTGGTAAATTTTACTGAGCTTTAGTGTGGGTTTGCCGTAAAATAAGTATTGGTTTTTCTCATTAAATGTGATTTTGTAGATTCATAGTCTAAGTGAGGTGTTTTGTGCAGTCAGTAAATTCGCGTAGTGGAATGTTGCGAGTAGGTGAAAAAATTCAATTCACCGATCGTAAAGGTAAGCGAATTACTGCGCAACTTGTTTCGGGCGGATTTACGCAAACTGAGCATGGTCTTATTTGTCACGACGACGTGATTGGCCAAAGCGAAGGCATTGTTGTAACTACTGTTAGTGCAAAGCGCGAAACTCAACAAACACGCGAAAATCAAGAATCTAAAGACCTTTCAAAATCTGGCAATAAGCCTTGGAAAGCAGCTCGCGCTATTGGCGGATGGGATTACGTTGTTATGCGGCCGCGCATGGTTGACTACGTGCTTTCTATGCCTAGAGGCGCGCAAATTATGTATCCTAAAGATATTGCGCAAGTGATTGCTTTAGGAGATATTCGTTCCGGCATGCGCGTTTTGGAGTCGGGGGCTGGCTCTGGTGCTATGAGCTTAAGTCTTTTGGACGCAGTTGGGGAGTGCGGAAAGCTTACTACTATTGAGCTTCGACCGGATTTTGCGCGCATTGCCGAGTCCAACGCAACTTTGTACTACGGAAAGCGTCCAGAATGGTGGAATTTGCTTACTGGCGATTTTGATTCTGTTGCAAAAACTTTGGACGCGCACAGCGTGGATCGAATTATGCTCGACATGCTTGACCCTTGGAATCGACTTGAACAAGCGCATCGCGTGATTGTGCCGGGAGGCGTGCTTATTTCGTACGTGACGACTACGACGCAAATGTCTCGAATGGCTGAAGCTTTGCGAGAAAGCGGCGAATGGACTGAGCCGGAGATTCAGGAAACGCTTGAGCGTACGTGGAAAGCGCAAGGTTTGGCGGTTCGTCCGGATCACGCGATGATTGGTCACACTGGATTTTTGATTGTTTCGCGCGCAATGGCTGAAGGTTTTACAGCTTTGAAAAAGCGCGAGCATGGCACTAAAGACACAGTTAGCGATATTGACGATATGACTGCCGAAGAGCGCGCTGAGCAGTTGGAAGACTTGTCTTTGCGCGATATTTCGGATCGTAAATTGCGTAAAGTTTTGCGCGATTTAGACGTGCAGCTTGCGCAATTGCCGGAAGATTTGCAGTTGCAAGATTCGCAAGATTTGCAAGATTCGCAGTCTGCACAACAATCAGCGCATAATCAAGCTAAGTAGGAGAGCATTATGGCATCACCAATGAAAAAGCTTATGAAGAAAGCACATCATAGTAAGTATGTTTTGTTGCTGATGCGTCATGCGAAGGCTGAAGCTCCTCAAATGGGCGATGATTGGGGTCGTAATCTTACAGATAAAGGCTTGAAGCAGGCGAAAATTATGGCAAAGGGCTTGGAGTCTTTGAAGCTTGTGCCGGATTATATTGTGTGTTCTAGTGCGAACCGCACTGAGCAAACTTTGAAGCGCATGTTGAAGCGTTTTGGTGATGCGCCTGTTGTTGAGTCGCGCAAAAGTCTTTACGATGGCGGAATGCAGTCGGTTATGGACGAGTTGCAGTCGGTTCGAGGTGATGTTCATACGACGATGATTGTTGGGCATGAGCCGACGATGTCTATGGCTGCGCAGTGGCTTTCTTCGCCGGATTCGGATCCGGATGTGCTTGGGGCAATGCGTTTGGGTCTTGCTAATGCGTCGGTTGTGGTGCTTGTGTCTGATCGTCCATTTGCAACTTGCGGCTTGCGCGGCGCCACAGCCCTCGCAATCCTAACCCCCAAATCCTTTGCCTAACCACACGCAATTAAGCATATAAATTAAGCTTATAACGACACCCCAAGTTCTTGAATGACCGCTTTTAAGCATTTCTTTGCTAGGCTAAAACGAGTTGAAAGAAACAAATTTGTGTTGACGAAAAGAAATTTTTTGGAGTGCGTATGTCTAAGACTTTAACTTCGGTGTCGGGTTTCCCACGTATTGGCGCTAATCGTGAGTTGAAAAAAATTATTGAACGCTACTGGAAGCAGGATGCTTCTTTGGATGAAGTGCGTGAGGTTGCGCAATGTTTGCGCGCTAAGCATTGGCGTTTGCAAGCGGAAGCTGGGATTGATTTAATCCCAAGCAATGATTTTAGCTACTATGATCAAATGCTTGACACTGCTATTTTGCTGGGTGCCGTGCCGAAGCGTTATGGTGATTTGAATTTTGAGAATGCTGAAGACACGCTTTTTGCTATCGCTCGCGGATACCAGGGTGAGCGCGGTGACGTTACTGCGTTGCCGATGAAGAAGTGGTTTACTACAAACTATCATTATATTGTGCCGGAAGTTGAGAATCCGGAAGGCTTGCGTTTGGCTGGAACTAAGCCTTTTGACGAGTTTTTGGAGGCTCGCGCGCAGGGTTTGGAAACGAAGCCTGTGCTGATTGGCCCTTACACTTTCTTGAAGTTGGCTCGTACTCCTGAAGCTCAGGAGTTGGAAGTAACTGAGTCTGTGATTTCGGCTCTGGCTAACGCTTATGCGAGTATTGTTAAGCGTTTTGGTGAGCTTCACGCAACTTGGCTGCAGTTTGATGAGCCTTATTTGGCGCTTGATAAAGAAGATGGCGACTTGGAGCTTTTTGAAAAGTTGTACGAACCGATTCTAAATGCTCGCTCACAATCCGCAAAAGATCAGCCGGTTAAGCTGCTACTTAATACTTATTTTGGAAATATTGCTGACGCTTACGAGACTGTGAATAATCTTGGTTTTGACGGTATTTGCGTTGATTTAGTTGAAGGCAAGGACGAGAATCTTTCAGCAATCGAACGCTACGGCTTAAACGATAATACTACGCTTTTTGCTGGCGTTGTGAACGGCCGAAATATTTGGCGTAACGATTATGCTGTGAGCCTTGGTCTGATTGATGCTTTGCGTGAGAATATTACGGATCGCGTTGCTGTTTCTACTGCTTGCTCGCTTCTTCACGTGCCTTTTAGCACTTTTGGTGAGGATGCTTTGGGTGCGGATGTTTTGCAGCATTTTGCTTTTGCTGTTGAAAAGTTGCAGGAGATTCGCGATATTGCAAATCTTGCTGCAGAAAGTGACGAAAATCGCAAATCAAGTAACGTTTTGGCTAAAAATCAGGCTTTGTTTGACGGTTCGCGCGTGAAGGCGGATACTGCTGTTGCTAATCGTCTTGCGAATCTTAAGGATTCTGATTTTGTGCGACTGCCGGAAAGGGCGGAGCGTCAGCGTTTGCAAAAGGAAGCGCTTGGCTTGCCGGATTTGCCAACGACTACTATTGGATCCTTCCCGCAAACTAAGGATATTCGTAACGCTCGTGCCGCTCTTCGTAAGGGTGAGATTTCGCGCGAAGCTTACGACGAGTTTATGCGCGATCGCATTGCCAAGTGCATTGAGCATCAGGAGCAGATTGGCTTGGATGTGCTTGTTCATGGCGAGTTTGAGCGCAACGACATGGTTGAATATTTCGGCCAGCATTTGCGCGGCTTTAAGTTTACGAAGAACGCTTGGGTGCAGTCTTATGGCACTCGCTGCGTGAAGCCTCCAATCGTGTGGTCGGATGTTTCTCGCGAGTCTGCAATTACCGTTGCGTGGAGCGCTTATGCTCAAAGCTGCACGAATCGCGTTGTTAAGGGCATGCTTACTGGCCCTGTGACGATTCTTAACTGGTCTTGGCCTCGCGAAGATATTACTCACGAGCAGCAGACTCAGCAGTTGGCTCTTGCTATTCGCGATGAAGTGTTGGATTTGGAGCGCGCTGGTATTCGTGTGATTCAGATTGATGAGGCTGCTTTGCGCGAAAAGTTGCCGCTTCGCCGTTCTGATTGGCATAAGAAGTATTTGGATTGGGCGATTGCTGCTTTCCGCTTGGTTCATTCTGCCGTTGCTGCGACTACGCAAATTCACACGCATATGTGCTATTCGGAGTTTAATGACATTATTCGCGACATTGATGCTATGGATGCGGATGTGATTTCTTTCGAGGCTTCTCGCGGCGACTTGGTTGTGCTTGACGCTATTCACGACGCGCATTTTGAGACTGAGGCTGGCCCTGGCGTTTACGACATTCATTCGCCACGCGTGCCTGGTAAGGCGGAGCTTGTGGAGCGTATTCACGAGATTTTGCGCAAGATGCCTGCGGAGAAGCTTTGGATTAACCCAGATTGCGGTCTTAAAACTCGAGGCGACGCTGAAACATGGCCAAGCTTGGAGAATCTTGTTGCTGCTGCTAAAGAGGTTAGGGAAGAATTGCAAGATAACAAGCTAAACGATCAGCAGAGTAGGGGGTGAGTTGTGGCTTATAAACCTAAGTTTTCGCTGGAAGTTTTTCCTCCTAAGCGCACATCTCCTATTGGTACGATTTACGATACTTTGGATGGCTTGAAGGGTCTTGACCCGGATTTTATTTCGGTTACTTACGGCACTGGAAAGCTGCAGGATCGTACTGCTACTGCGCGTATTGCTCATACTATTCGCTCCGAATACGGTATTGACGCGGTTGCTCATTTAACAGCTCGCTACCTTGATTATGATGCTGTTGATGAAGCTTTGGAAATGTTTGATAATGCTGGCGTTTCCGGCATTTTGGCTTTGCGCGGCGACGTGATTGCAGGCCAGGAGGCGGCAGGCGTTTTTGAGCATGCTAGCGACTTGGTTTCCTACATTCGTTCCAAGCGCCCGGATTTGCCGATTTTGGGCGCTTGCTACCCGGAGAAGCATCCGGAAGCGGAAACTTTGCAGGCGGATATTGAGAATCTTAAGCGCAAGGTGGATGCTGGCGTTACGCACTTAATCTCGCAATTGTTTTACGATAACGAAGATTTTTTGCGCTTCCGTGATTTGGTGCGCGCTTCTGGAATTGATGTTCCGATTGAGGCTGGCGTGATGCCTGTGGCTAACGCTTCGCAAGTGCAGCGCATGACCAGCCTTTGCTCATCGCGTATTACTTCGCAAGTTTCCGCAATGATGGAACGTTGGGGGAGCAATGCTGAGTGCTTGCGTGACGCCGGTAGTATTTTTGCGTCCCAGCAGATTAACGATTTGATTGCTGAAGGCGTGGATGGTATTCACTTGTATACCATGAATCATCCGGGTATTGCGCGCAGAATTTGGTCGAATGTGAAGCCGCTTTTTACGAAGATTGGCTAGTTCACAGCGTTACACGCGCGTAACGAAACTAACGCATTTATACCAGTGTGGTAGAGATTTGAGATTTTTCGCACTGAGCGAGGTGAACGTCAGAGCCGCAGGCTGCTGATTCGCCGAGCGAAGAAGAAAAATCGAAAAATCTCTGCGATTGAATGATGTTATTAACGATTAAACACGCAGAGTTTGGGGGATTTCTCTACGAGCACTAAAAGAGGACTGAGAAGCTACATTCTTTAAATATAGGCGAACACACTAAACTCTTTTAGCAGCCAGAGCGCACGAAGGACGGGACGTGCGAGGAGAGAAATCCCCCAAAACTCGCGCCACGTCAAGCTAGAACTCGCGCCACGTCAAGCTAGAACTCGCGTCACGCCAAACGAGAACTCGTGTCGAGTTGAATATAAAAACGCGCGCTTAGGTTGTTGAAATATAAAGTTGTGCTATAAACAAAAGTTTAGGCACATGTATGTTTTATAGTGCGTAAGCGCGTTTTAGTCGTTTTTTTTTTATTTGCTATTTATAAATCCTTACGGCAGTAGGGCTGCAGTGGGGTTTATGTTGTAATTATTTGGCAGAATATTATAAAACAATTGTTTATAAGATGTACAAATATTTTTTTCTGATGTTATAATGTACCTACGAGGTGACTGTATTTATGCATGTGATGCGTATTGCTTAACTCCTTCTCGAATCGTTGCCGACGTTTGCCAATGATTCGTCAATAAGAAAGCGTATGTAGTCGCGAAGTAAATAGTCAGTAAGTTACAAGCGTGTTGAAAACGTATGCAATGCGCATAAAAATTAAAAATTATGCATAAATGTAGAAGGAGAAATCATGAGTAGGAAATATAGTAAGCACGGCCGTAAGGCGAGTTCAAAAACTACTTCAAATAACTCTATTAATCATTCTATTGATGTACGCAAAGTTGCTGCATTAACTTTTGGTGCCGCTGGCGTGATTGCTGGCGCTACGTTCGCTTTTGGTGCAACGCCTGCAATGGCTTCTGAGTCGAACAATAATTATGGATCGTATGATTTTCAGAAGCAGCTTGATTTGCTGCGAGCAAGATACGATACTCCTAATACTGCCGCTAACTATCAGTCGGAAGATAGAGCAGGCGAAGAAAAGAAGCCTAACGAAGTAGACTTCTCCAAGTCAATGCCAAACGTTTACGAATGGGCAACTCCAAACAATACTTTTGACACTGATCTTGCAAAGCAAGAAGTTGTGTATCACCTTCCAAAGCCAGAAGATGGCAAGAAGATTGAGCGCGTTGTGATTTTGCCAGATTCGAAAGATGGCATTAATACTGATGAGGAAGCTGCATATAAGAACTTAATTGAGTATGATTCTGAACGCGTAGACGAGATGCATCAGAAGTATTCTGGAATTTACGAGTTCAAGAAGAATCCTGACGGCAGTGCAGATTTGATTATGAAGCAGCCATTTAGGGATGGCGGAATCTCATCAGGCCAAGGTTATTGCGCAAACCGCTCAATCTTCCTTTATTACAACAAAGGTGATTTGCAACACAACGCAACGTCTAACAACTTCCGTGCTGCAACGCTTGTGCCGCCAAAGGTTGCAAAGTCAATCGTATTAAAGTACAACGAGCGCCTTTCTGCAGATACTGTGCGCAAAATGCTTCACGAAGCAGTGAACCTTCCAACTGATCACAAGTCTGGTGATAGTGTTGCTGATCAGCTTGTTTCACAAAGTAAGTCAGGGGGTGTTGGCTTGCGCGTTGACGAAAATACTGTGAACAACACTCCAGATACAGTTGATGCAAAAATTCCGGAAAACATGGGCGAGTACGACGGCAACATGTTCTCCAAAATCAACACTAAAAATGGCGAC
>CAMYED010000011.1 GCA_947254595.1 uncultured Gardnerella sp.
CAGAATCCTCAATTTGCGCAGAAGACTTAGATTGCTGAGCGCCAGCATCGTACTTTCCAGAAGGATTACCACCATCATCCGCGCTCTGACCGGAATTACCAGCAAACTCATCGTTCATCGGCACAGCACTCGGCTCACCACAAGCAGAAAACATAGCGGACGACGCAGCTACAATCGCAAGCGTAGCAACGGTTTTTGCAACTTTTTTAGACTTCAAATCATCATGTGAAGCATCGTGAAACATATTATCCGAAACCATAAAATCATCGCCTTTAAATCTTGTATATTTTAAAACTTCGCGCAACTAATCATCTAAATTCGCTAATTTAGGCGACTTAGTAGGCTCATGGTCTTGCAAAGCTTCCGCAACGCTTTCATCAATATGCGCACTCGTAAACGCAGGCTTGCCGCCAATCGCCTCATACGCTTTGCGCGCATCCTCATTATTCCAACGCTCACCAACAAGCACACCGTGATTAAGCATAATTTCGCGATCCGCACACTGAGCAACCAAAGAATCGTGAGTTACAACAATAATCGTAGTGCCTTGATTGTGCAGCTGCTTAAACAAGTCGAGCACAATCTGCTCATTTTTTTCATCCAAATTGCCAGTCGGCTCATCCGCAAGAAGCAACTTAGGGCAGTTTATAAGCGCGCGAGCAACGCAAACACGCTGCTGTTCACCGCCCGAAAGCTGGCTTGGCAAATGGTGAGCGCGGTCCTTCAAGCCAACTCGATCCAAAGCATCCATCGCTTGAGCTTCGTCAACAACAGAATGATAGTATTGCGCAACCATAACGTTTTCAACTGCTGTTAAATGCGGCACAAGATAAAACTTTTGAAAAACTAAGCCAATTACGTTTTTACGAACGTCTGCAAGCTGACCAGCATTCAAATCCTCAAGTTTGCGACCTTGCAAAGACACGGAACCCTTGGACGGCGAATCCATGCAGCCAATAATGTTCATAAGCGTAGTCTTGCCAGAGCCACTCGAACCAACAATTGAAAGCCACTCACCTTCTGGCACAGTAAGCGACAAATCGTCAACCGCGCGAAGAGAGCCGTAAATCTTGGAAATATGATCCAAAGTCAACAGCATTTTTGGCTTAGAATCCGCGCCTTCCAGCTTATTTTCTACATTCTCTGTCATATTAAATCCTTATAACTCAAATCCTTAACTCAAATCTTAAATAATCCATAAATTTACGCTTAAAACTATTCTTCTCGAAGCACAATCGCAGGGTCAATTTTTGAAGCGCGCAAAACAGGCGGCAACGCAGCAACGCAAGAAGCAATCAGGCTAAATGCAACAGAAAATGCAACAAGCCACCAATTCACACCCAAATCTCTAGCAAACACCATTGCTGCAAGCAAACGAGCAAACACATACCCTACTGCAGTACCAGCAATGCCGCCAACGAAACCGTACAATCCAGCTTCCGCAGTAAATTCCACGCCAATACTCTTGGCACTTGCCCCCAAAGCTTTACGCAAGCCAATTTCGTTTCGACGCTGTTGCACAATCGAAGAAATCGTAGTACTAACGCCAACCATCATCAGCACCAAAACAACAAGCGACACAATCCAAAACAGGCTGCGAAGCATTGTAACAATACCGGTATCTGCAGCAGTAACTTTAGTAACCTGCTGAGCGCGCACACGCATAGAAGTCATATCGTTAATGCTTCGCACAACCGCATCAACGCTAGGCGCAGAAGACGAGTAAGCAATCACGTCTGCTCCGCGCTTAACGCCAGTAAGAGTATTCACATCCGCATTAAGAGCATAGAGCATAGAATCTTCCGCGCCACCAGTGTCCAAAATGCCGCAAACGCGGAAAGTTGTGCCGTGAGTATCCATAATATCCGTTGAAACGCGGCCTTCAACAAGCTTTTGTTGAGAAGATTTTTGCGCAGACCGATCTGAAGATTTACTTGCGGACTTACTTGCAGACTTTTCTGCCGGCTTATCTGCCGGCTTATGCGAACCGTCAGTATTATCCGAAGATCTATACGCAATAGCAATACGAGAACCTATTTTTAAGCCCATCGCCGAAGCAACATCTCGCCCAACCATCACATTTCCGCCGCTCGGCCAAGAACCATCCACATTCCAATGCTTATTAAGCGACTTTACTGAACGCACATCAATGCCTGCTAAAACATAAGGAGCTGCATTAATACGCACGTTTTCGTAGCGATACGTAGCAGAACGCATAGCACCTTTTGCAAGAACCATATCGTTAGTATGCAAAACCATTGCGCAATCAATACCGTTTTTCCACTCACCCTCTAAAGGAGTTACGATAATATTCGCTCCGTACGCGCGCATTTCGTCGCTCATCTGTTGAGGCACAACAAGGCAGATTGCAGCCAAACAAAACAGCGTAGCAGCACCAACAAGAGTTGCAATAACAGCCATTAAAGCACGCGATTTTCGGCGAAATACCGCGCTAAATAGCATGGTTATAAACATTGAATTGTTGGAAGTCATATAAGATTTACCTGCCATGAAGCACCTCCGCAGGACGCACACTCAAAATCGAACGAATCGACGAGCCTGCAGCCGCAAGCACAGTCAACGCAAGCAGCACAAACACAAGCACAAACACCATCGGTCGGAACAAAATCGCAGAACCAAACACCGTAAAACCAATAATCTGAGCCACCGCAAATCCCAAAACCATGCCGAGTAGCGCTCCGCCAAGCGCAATAACCGCAGTTTCCATAAGCATAAGACGAGCAACAGCACCATCACGCGCACCCAAAGCCTTAAGCAAGGCAAGCTCACCAGAACGTTCAGAAATTGAAGCAGCCATAAGATTTGCCACAGCAACAGCAGCAGCAATCAAACTCAACGCAGTCATCAAAACCATAACAGCGCGCGTCTTATTTAACACGTTACCCTGCAGCGCCGCAACTTGACGAACCTGCTTTGCAACAGCCCCAGGAATTACCTCCTCAATTTGGTAAGTAATAGAACTCGGGTAAGCAGTGCAATACCAAGTCTCCCACTCTTCCTGGCTTAAAGCCGCCGGATTTTTAGCAGCCTTACGCGCTAAATCATTTTCCGGAGTTGTAAGCGCCTTTACTTCAATCAAATCAGCCATATTCGGCTTATTTGCAAGGTTTTGAGCGTCACTAGAACTTGCGTAAATTGCATTATTGTCGTCGTCACCAGAATCGTATACGCCAACTAAGCGCAACGAAACCTCGCGTCCGTCACGAAGCAAATGCAAACGCTGGCCAAGTTTTAAGTGCAAACGTTCCGCTAGATTCACGCCGACCATTGCTTCTGATTGATTATCTTTTGCCCAACGACCCGAGCGAATCTTCCACCACGAACGCAAACCTTGAACTCCAACAACAGTTGTTTCACCAGAAGCCAGCGCAAGCTTGCGATTAAACCAAGTTCCAACAATCGGCACCACAGTTTTAGTAGAAGAATTTGCTTCAAGATTTGCGTGAACTTTTATTTTCGGCGCAAAATTCGTAATATTGAACGCCCAAAAAATCATCTTAATTTTTGCAGCATCCGATTCCTTCAAAAAAGCAGTAGACTCTTGGCTTTCGGCAGTTGCTAAATTATGCAAAGAAGCAGCATCTTCCTGCTCGCGAGACGCATACAAATCATTCACAACAGCGCTAGATTTTGGCTGAACAACAATATTCGAACCGTACGAACTAAGCTCGGCGTTAATCTTGTCTCCAACGTCGTACACAACGCTAAGCATTGCAACACTTACGCACGCACTTAAGCACACTACAAGCGCAATCAGCAGACGCTTTTTTATTTGTCGCACAAGAGATCGAGCAACCATGCGCATCATAAACATTTGCGTTGCTCCTTACTTAAAGTGCGAACTAAGCACGTCTAAATCAGCAGTATGAATTGTGATTTTGCCATGCCCAGCCTTGTACGGGAACGGAATCGGATTGCAACCACCCTTAAAACCAATAGTTGCTAAGTTAATTGCTACGTCGCATTTTCTACAAATAATCTTACCGTCTTTTTCGTAGTATCCTGCGTCTCCACAGTTTTCGCAAGCATCCAAGCCAACGCCGTACGCTCCACCATTCTTTTTAATGATTATAAAGCGCATAACAGTGCCGTCTTTTGCTTTGTATTGGAAGCGATGAAGGTGGCCGTCTGAAATTTGCACAAAGTTGATAGTTGCCACACCATCGTGCAATTCGTACGGTTCAGGCGGTGTTAAAGTTGGCTTAATATTCATAACAGACACGCCTACAGTAAGCGTAAGTATTACGGTAACAGCAGCCAAAAGTGCTGCGAGCGCAGACTTTCGAGATTTCCGCTTAAATGCTCGCTTTGTGCGAATTTCTGCAGCATTTTCGCCAACTACTGCCGTCTTAAAACCGATTACGAGAGAAGCAACTGCAGGAATCAAAAATACGCTAATTTGCGCCATAATCATCAGCGGATTATTGTTAATCAGCCAAACAAGCACGCTGAAAGAAAAGTCGTCAATATAAAGCAGAATGCTTCCTTGCATAATCTGCAAAAGTGAAGTTACGTGCTGCACAAGCAGAATAATCATGCTGAGCACAATCGCAATTTTGAAGGAAATTGCGTTAGACGTGACCCGCAAAGAACGCACCATAAGACTTAAGCAAATTGCTGCAATAATACCAATTACGAATCCGAGCGCGCGAAGTAGCATGTCGGATGTAAAAGGAGGTGTGCTTGAATCTACAAAAATTGTAAGCTGTAGAATAACGTCCGGAAGCGCATAAAATACGGTAAGTGCTAGCGCGCACGCGCCAATTGCGTTACTTATATGCATTAAAAGTGGGTGCTCGCGCCAGTTTTCAACAGTTTTACGAGAACGAATTACAACCGCAATCGCTGCAATATCAAAAGGAACTGCAACGCATAGCGCAGGCATGTTAATAAAGTTGCGTTGATTAATTACTACGCTTGCGCGAAGAATCGCAAAAATAAGTGCAGCAACCGTTCCAACCGACAGGCCGTACAATCTCCAGCGCGCACTTAAAGGCTTATCTCGCCCCTCACCAACCGTAAGCGAGGCACTTAAGCCCATCGTAAGTAGCGTAAGAGGGAGTAGCCCAGGCATAACTGCTACGAACAGTCTGAGCATAACTCCCTCCTTTGCTATCAGTTACAATCTATTATTCAATAGTTTCTAATATTTATTAATAATCACTAATTGTTATTACTAACTATTACTAATTATTACTAACTATTACTACCACTGACGAGGAGTGTACTTCCAGTCGTCGAATGTGGCCTTGATTGGCTCAGTCCAGAAGCGGCCGGTTACGCCGGTAGCAGGATCGACGTGAAGCATCCAACCCTTCTTTTCTGGGGACTCGACCGAAAGCACGAGCTTGTAGTTTCCAGCCTTGTCGAGCTTAACGTTTGCACCGTAGTGAGGACCATCGGAAGCATTCATCTGCATGAAAGTACCCTTAACAACAGATTCACCGCTTGCCTTGTCAACAATCTCATAGTTCACGGTCAAATCTGGAATGAACTCGCCCTTACCGTAGCCGAGCTTCGTGCCTTTTTGGTTAGCATGAATATCTGCCTCAAGGTGGAAGCTAGCTTCCGAAGCCTTCAAACCCATGCCAGCTGGAACCATATCCACTGGCTGGAAGTAAACTGCACCGATTGTCAGAGGACCAATGTTTTGATCCTGGTGAGGGCCAACTGGCACCTCTTCGAAGCCCTTATCGCCGCCTTTGTCGTCAGCCTTGTCGTCAGCCTTCTGCTCGGTTGCCTGTGACTTAGAAGCAGACTTTGCGGAATTTCCGTTAGAACCACAGCCGGCAAGCGCAAGCACACCTGCAAGAGCCAAAGCTGCAATTGCCATCATTTTTTTATTCTTCATATCTAACCTTTTCTATTGGTTAATTATTGACTTGTTTTTTTATTATTTATTTTTAATTTTGATTTTTAATTTTGCTTGATTGTTAGTCTGATTTTTGATTTTTAGTTTTGGTTTTTATTTTTGCTTTTTAATTTTGTTGAGTATCCGCACGCTTTCCGCGGCTTCGCACAATAGATACGCAAAGTAGCAAAATCACGACGATTGCAGCAACAATCTGAGCCGTAATCGTTTCTACATACGGATAGAATCCAAGCCAATCGTTAGTTGGCAAGCCTTGAATATACATACCCGCGAGCGCATCACCCTCAATAAGAGCATGCACGCCACCGCCGGCAAAAATCACCACAAGCACAGACATAAGAGCACTTGTGCCGGTAAAGAATGGGCGAATTGGTATGCGAACGGAAGCAAAACGAATAAGCAAGAATATAACTACCAGAACTGCAGCCGCCGCAACAAAACCGCCCCAAATCAGGGAGTCAGCTCCGCTTGAAACAGCAAAAATAGCCTGATAGAAGATTACAGTTTCTGCACCTTCACGGAACACCGCAAGGAAACTAAGCAGCGCGAGTGAAATCAGGCTGCCTTTAGACACTGCAGCCGTAGTCTGATCACTAATATACTTATTCCACGCTTGTACGGAAGAACGCGAAATCATCCAGTTGCTTGTGTAAAGAAGCATAAGCATTGCAAACAGTGCAACCACGCCTTCTGTAATCTCTTGCTGAGGTCCAGAACCGTTGAAAAGTAAGCCAAACAGAGCTGCAACAATCAACGAAGCCACAATACCGGCAGCAAGTCCTAAGTAAATGTACTTAACCATGTTTTTGTGGCCGGATTTAATCAGGTACGCAATAATTGCGGCAACAACCAGCAGCGCTTCCAAGCCTTCACGAAGCAAAATTACAAAAGCCTGACCGAAAGAACTGGTTATAAACTGCATAAACGGATTCGCGTTTGAAGATGTGCCGCCGTCAAGTTTCGCAGAATCTTCAATAAGCATTGCTTTAAGATCCGTTACGAACTTTTTAGCTTGTTCAATCGTATTGCCGTTGTTCATTGCTTGACGGCACTCTTTGAATTGATATTCTACAGTTGAAACGCGGCTTCCACTTATTGCGTTCATTACGTTCTTTTCAAAGCCGAGCTTTTCGTAATACTGGTAGTAGGCTTCGTTAATTAAATCAACTGCCGTTGCGACTTGAGACTTGTTTCCTTTTGCTGATTTGTAGGTTGCAACAGATTTGTCGAGAATAACGTTCATTTCTCGCGCAACTTGGCTCCATGTGCGACCATTGCGCCCAAGATTTTTCTTTTTTGCAGCGTCGAGCTTTTTGCGTTCTGCTTTGATTTGCGCACGAAGTTTTTGCGCGTAAATATTCGGCTTATCTAACTTAGCGTTTGAGTCGAGCTGAGCTGCAGTTTGCGCAACGTCTTCTGAAAGAGCCTTCGAAACTGCGCTTATTTGCGATCCTTGATTTTGTTGATACACAAGCGTTTGCAGCTGCTGGAATTGATCGCTTTGCAACTGAACTTTGTTCTGTCCAAAAGTATCTCTCACAACAGTAATCATGTTCGAAGCAACGTAAACGGAATTGTAAGCTGCCTGGAATCTAGTTGCAGCACCGGAATTATTACCGTTATTGTATTCAGTTTGTCCTTGTTGAAATTCGTCATCTATTGCTTTGGAAACGGCAGACCAACTAGCATACGAACGATCTGCATCTGTTGCGAAAGCTGGCGTAGTTATAGCAAACGAGCTTATAACGAAACTCACTAACATGCACACAGCCAGCATCAGCGCAGCCAAATCACGAACAATTCGGCGCACTTTTACACATGCGCGCATAACATCTCCTCGCGTATTCTTACACTTCTACTTCTCAATGTGCTCTACCCCAATCGAGCACTCCCAACTAAAACTTGCCATCAAGGGCCCCACAGGTACATAATATCGACATATCAAGTAGATTGATATAGTTCGGAGCAAAAAACACGCAAATATTACAAAAATGATATTGATAACGATAATTATCAATCTTTTTTCTGTGATTATTCAGCAAAAAAGTGCGCTGGGAAGGCGGATGTTTTGCGAAGTGCATGATTTGGCAGTATTACAGCAAACTCAGCGCTTGTAGTTTGCACTATTTTTTGCAAATCGCTTTCTTGCGATACGAACAACGCAGTTGCAAGTGCGTCGGCGTAAGCAGCTGGAAAATCGCAAGTTTTAGCAGGAACGTAAGTCCAACTTGCAGCAAGTTTTTGCGAAGGAACGCCGTCTAAAGCGTTAATCAAGTGAGTTGCAATTAAATTAGATTCAAAAGCATTGTCCGCAAGGCAATTTGCGTCTTTTGCTTTCCAACGCCTTCTTGCGCTAGACGAAGCGCACAACGCTCCACTTGCGATTGATGCCACACCTACCGCTTGCGTTGTATCAAAAGGATTTTCCAGAGCCACTTTTATTCTGCTATTTTCTTCGCTAAAACAAACACGCATATCGCCGCCGGCATTTACCAAAAAATCAAAATCCGCAGGCAAATCACAATCCGAAGGAAAATCGCCACTAAGCTCATCTTTAATAATCTGCGTTACGAGATCTACAAAATAGCCCTTACCGGCTGCACCAAAATCAAGCTGCACTGGATGACTTGTGTGGAGCGTTGTGCCGCCGTCATCTCGCGAAATATCTGCCCACTTAACTGGAAGTGCACGACGATAATTGGCCCAACTACCGCTACACGCACTCGCGCTAGTAGCAGACTCTGGAACGAATTGCACAGAATTACTGTAGCCAAGCGCAAGCAGATCTGCGCCAACGCAAGCATCGAAAGCTCCGTGCGTTACAGCATAAAACTCGTCATAAATCGCAAAAAGCGGCCCAGCCCACGCTGGAAACTCAAAATCGCCGCCATGCTCCGCACAAGCAATGCGCGAAACTAGCGAATCCGCACGAAAGCGGGAAAGCACCGATTCATACTCTTCAACAAAAGCGCGAATCCGCTGCTCAGCGCGCTCAGGAATCGGCTTGCTGCTAGAGATAATAATCCCAGTTCCAAGCGCGCGCTCAATCGCAATTACATTCCTAAACATTGCTTGCTTCACTCAAACATTTCATTCGCTTTTTTAGAAAGCTCATACCGAAGAGGGCGTTCGCCCAACGAGTCAACCATTTCAAGATCAATCAAACCGTTAAGCGCGCTCACAATCTTTCTCTCACCAACCCGCTCACCAATTGCGTTTCCAACATATTCGCTTAATTGCTTGCGAGTCATCGGAGTTGGATTATACGAAAAAAGCTTATTTTGCAACAAAATAGTCATAACTTCGCGCTGCACTTTAGAAATCGCTGTTTTTTTGGAGAACTCTAATAGCTTATCCATGCAGTAAATAATCTGTTTTAATTGCAAAATAATATTGTTTAATACTTCGTTCTGTGCTTTTTTAATATATTCCAACATTGTGCAGCAAAACATAGTTAAATCATTGCAATTAAACAGTTCTTGCGATTTGGAAAAGGCAGCATAATATCCAGATTTTTCTGCATAAATTATAGAGCTTAAGCTCAAAATTGTTGGCATCGAAAGCTGCTCATGCAATTGCAAAGCAAGCAAAAACCGCCCAGTTCTGCCGTTTCCATCGTAAAACGGGTGCACGCTCTCAAAAGCATAGTGGCACATGCACGCTTTAATAAGCGTTGGAACTTTGTTGCTATTCATCAAACTCAACATCTGCGTTAAATGCTTTTGAATTTCCGCTTCCGTTGCATCGCCATCGTGCACTACATTATTTGCACCATCACGAATACTTACTTTTCCCTTCCTAAAAATCTCTCCATCTGGAATATTGCTTGCTTCTAATTCGCCCTGCATAATGCTGTCGTAAATTTTTCGTATATCTTGCAAGGTTTGTGGGATTGAAGTGCTACTCTCCTTTGAATCCGCAACTGACTCTACATTCAAATCCGCAACAGATTCCGCAACAGACTTTTCTTTAGAATCTGCAAGCTCAAGAAAAAGCTTAGTAAATTCACTAAAACGCGTATGCTTATTCTGCTCGTTTGCAGCATCAAGTGCTTTGGAAAGCTCTTTTCTAGTACTGTGAACACCTTCAATAATGTTGGTATTTTGCACTTCTTTTGCAATAAGTTGCATTAAATACTCGCGCTGAGCAAACCGTGGTAATCTGCCCCACGCTTTTTCAACCGCTTTTTCAGCATACGCAATATCATTCATGTGCGTTACAAGATCCGTTACGCACATTGCAAAAATCTCATGCTTATCAAATATGATTCCAGAACGATACGTAGCAGGATTATCAATGCGCAATCGATATTCTTCTTCCGCAATATCACAAGGTTTTGCATTACTTTTAGACATTGCAACTATTTTGCGTATTGTTTTGTAATCCATAATGCAGCTCCGTTTACATTATTGCGTTTACATTATTGCGTTTACATTATTGAGGATTTTGCAGTAATGTCTTGCAATGTTTTGCTTGCGATATTTTTGCATATACGCAAATAACGCATTTATCACAAAATGATTGCATAGCTAACGTAAGAATCTATTCTATACCGACATTTTGGCAAAATGAAGGCATAGCGTGCAAAAAATACTCATCTATACCGACATTTTCGCAAAAAAGCGGTATAGCACGCAAAATATATTCTCCTATACCAACATTTTCGCAAAAACGCAACTTACTCAATGTTGCGCAATTTCCGCAATTTCCGCAATTTACGCAGCACTGGCAACATAACGCGCCAACCGTTCAATCGTTACTAACGCTTGACGTTAGTAACGCAATACATTACCATAATTTAATGGAAACAAGAGAAAAGGAACTTAATGATTACCTATACGGCGGCTCGTACCCAAAAGGTTATCCCACTGGATTATAAAAAATCCTAAAAAGAAAACTGCAAATACTAAAAGCTGCATATGATTTACAAGATCTTAAAGCACCGCCAGGAAATCAGCTTGAGCCACTCAAAGGCAATCTACTTGGATACTGGAGCATCAGAGTAAATAAACAATACAGACTAATTTTCAAATGGAACGACAATACGAAAGAAGCTTACGATGTCTACTTCGACGACTACCACAGATAACTACTTGAGCACTCCTGGCGAAATTTTGCGCGAAGAATTTATGGAGCCTCTTAAAATAAGCTCATACAAGCTTGCTCACACTATCGGCACATCGCAAACAGCTATTGGGGAAATTTTAAACGGCAAACGCGCAATCAGTGTAGCAATGGCATACAAGCTATCTAAAGCTTTTAGAACAACTCCAGATTTTTGGCTCAATCTTCAACGTGACTACGACATTTTGCGATTTGACGAATCCAGCATAGGCAACATAACGCCACTAGTTTCGGCGTAGATTATTCCAAAGATAAGCGCCATGTTATAGCTAAATCTTTACTTATTTGCACATAACAACAATAAAAAGTAAAGATAATTGCGATTTTATGCACACAAATGTAAAGATTCGCGATTTGACGAATCCAGCATTGGCAACATAACACAACTTGTTTCGGCGTAGCATGATTTACGCAAACAGACGCCTCCACTTTCAAAAGTGAAAAAATATTATAGTTTTGAAAGTGAAAATGATATAATACTTTCAAAAGTAAAATAATATTACAGTTTTGAAAGTAAAAATACGTATCCACTTTCAAAAGTAAAAAATACTACGATTCTGAAGACGAAAGGCGATTGAAATGAAACTAATCGAGAGAACAGATTACCTAAATCGCCTAAAGCGACTTAAAGGAACGCCAGATATAAAAATCATTACCGGCATTCGGCGCAGCGGAAAATCGGAGTTGCTGCGCGCTTACCGCACTTATTTAGAAAACGCCTACAGCAATCAAAGTAGCAAACTTTACGCTTCAGCAAAGCATGCGCAAATACCAAACGAACTACAACAGCAAAATAACCTAGATAATCAGCAACTTAACATAATCAGCATCGACTTTAATAACCTAAATTATGAAAATCTGAAAAATTACAAAAGCCTTTTCGAGTATGTTGAGAGCCGTTACATACCCGAAGCCTACAACGTTCTTATGATTGACGAAGTGCAATTGTGCCCAAAATTTGAGCTTGCGATTAACAGCCTTCACAATAGCAATAAATACGATATTTACTTAACGGGATCCAACGCATTCTTACTTAGTTCTGATCTTGCAACACTGTTTAGCGGGAGATTTATTGAAATACCAATATTCCCCTTCAGCTTTGCAGAATATTGCGAATACTTTGAAATAGAAAGCAACTTTAACGATGCTTTGCAAAAGTATTTACAACAAGGCGGACTTGCAGGCTCATACGTTTACGCTAACCAAGACGATGCAGAAGCGTACATAAAAAATGTGTATACAACTCTCGTTAAACGCGATTTAGTAGACAAATACGCAATATCAGAAGTCTCACTTCTTGACTCAATATGCGAATTTTTAATGGATAATATTGCAAATCTCACAACCGCAAACAATGTAAGCTCAATACTTAAGCAGAATCAGATTGAAACAACTCACATAACTGTTGGCAATTATCTAAAATATTTATGCAATGCGTTCATGTTTTATAAAGTAAAACGCTACGATATTCGCGGCAAAAAATACTTAGAAACAAACGAAAAATACTATTTAGCAGATACCGCGCTACGCTACGCAATTCTAGGAACGCGCAACATGGATTACGGAAGAGCGTACGAGAATATTGTGGCACTTGAGCTTATGCGAAGAGGATACTCAATTTACGTTGGTAAACTTTACCAAAAAGAAGTAGATTTTGTTGCAATAAAAGCGAGCGAAAAGATTTATATTCAAGTTTCAGACAACATTAGCAACGAAGAAACTATTGAGCGCGAACTTTCACCACTCAAAGCCATAAAAGATTCTTACCCTAAAATCCTTCTAGCAAACACTCGACACGATTCTTACGACATTGAAGGAATACGCGTAATAGACATAGCGCAGTGGCTACTTAGCGCGAACTAAGTCAAATAGCAGAACGCAATAAGAAAGAGCCTTCGCGCGCGAACGCAAACAAGCGAACGCGAGCGAAAGCACTTAATAAACTATTGCTACTAGCGTATAGCAAACATATCAATTAGCCAGCTATTCAGCTATTCAGTAAGTTAGCAAGTTACTAGCGGCGAACCTTACGCAAAGCAACGCCAACACCAGCAAGCACAACCACAGCAATCGAAGCCACAGCAACACCAACACCAGTAGCAGGCAAAGCGTTCACACCACCATTAGCAGTATTGTTTTCAACAGTAATATTCGTCCAAGCAAGCTGATTACCCTTCTCATCAACAAGAACAACAGTATGCTTACCAGAATAACCAGCAGGGAACTGAGCATCAAAAGACGCAACACCGTTAGAATCAAGCTTAACAGTCACATAATCACTACCACTCACACTACGCAAAAGCTTAGGAGTAGAGTAAATAAACGCGTAAGCCCTAGCAGAACCATTCTTCTTCAACTCAGCATTAAACTCAGCGTTGTCAACACGAACAGTAACCCTATTAGACGCACCAGCCTTAGCAACATTATTATTACCAACAGTAATCTTATTCTCAACTTCCGGCTTAAGATCCTCAACACTCTTAGGAGCAGCAGGAACTGACGCTTCAGTTTGAGCTGGCTTCGCAGAAGACACAGGCTTTGCTAATTCAGGATTTGCTGCAGACTCAGTAACAGTAGGTACAGCTGGAGCTTTTTCTACAGACTTTTCAACAGGCTGGTCAGCAGACTTCTCAGCAGACTTCTCAACAGGCTTCTCAGCAGACTTCTCAACAGGCTTCTCAACAGGCTGGTCAGCAGACTTCTCAGCTGGCAATACTTCAGACGAATCTTCGCTAACATCACCAGTAACTTCTGGGGCTTTCGTAGAATTATTACTCTTACTCTTTTCAGCTTCTGCAAGAAGATTCTTTAAAGAATCCAAACTAGACTTCTCAGAATCGCGAATTAACTGAGCCGTAAAGTGCAGTTCTTTTGCTTCGGCCTGCTTAGCCAAATCTTCCTTTTCTTGCGCCTTCTTGGCCAAAGCTTCCTTATTTATTCGATCTTCATATTTGAACACGGAAGTGAGATAATGCAAGGTATTATAATTAGATTCTTCAATCTTCTTAGCAAGAGAATCAAGCCCAGCTTCTTTAGCTTTTTTAACTAAAGCAGCTTTGCCTTTAACGTACGCACTTTGAGCCTCATTGCGTTTTTTTGCGATAGCAGGTCTATTATTCTCCTCGCCGTAGAAAATTTTATTCGCCGATTGTAAGCCTCCTGCTTTGCGCACCTTATCAGCAAGATCATGCAAACCAATAACATCAAGATGCATAGCACGATATTTAACAATCATGCTATTTACGTGCTCAACAACAGCATCATTCTCGTTACCCTCACCAGTAACTTTCGAAGCATTATCGCTGACATATTTTAAAAGCTCATCAATTTCGCCGCTAAGAAGACCAGACTTTTTTACGCGATCTTCGAGCTTCACTACAGAAGGATGTTTAGCAGATTCTCCACCGCTATTCGTTTGAGCTGGAGTAACACCACTAGCCAACGCTGGAACAGCAAACGCAATTCCCGAAACAAAAGTTGCCATCGCCGCAAAAGTGGCGATTGCTTTTTTAGTCAACATACTTTTCCTTTCCCTCATCACGAATTACCGCGTGAAGATTCTATTGCTAGAAAGAACATACGAGGTGATTCAATTTAGGATTAAATTAAATCATTAAAAAGTATATAATATACCCCTCCCCCGTTATGGTATTACATATTTTATTCACACTCTTTATCGCGCGCCGTCATTCAGTCATGCTGATTCTGATATTTTCGTTACACTCGCGTAAAGCAAATAACATTTTTTGGTACGATTTCGATATTTTCGTTACAACGCTGTAAAACCATTGCCGATTTTTCGGCCGTGAGCGTTAGTTTCGTTACGCACTTGTACAGTAACTGCCGATTTTCGGCTGGATTCCGACATTTTCGTTACATTCGCGCGATCTAAGCGATCTCATACAAAACTCGCGCAACACAAAACAAGAAAACCAATAACTTACAAATAAATAATGAAAAATAGAACAAAAAACAAAAAACAAAAAACAGGAGCTTGGAATAACCAAACTCCTGTTTTTATAAGAGATTACTTCACTTGCAAAAACTTGCAAACGCTTATAAAGCCCGCAAAATCAGTAAAGCAACCTTAAATCACCTTAGCGTTAGGCAACACGTTACCGTCTTTATCGACGTTACAACTGTGCTCAACAGCAATCGTAATATTGTCAGAGTCAACCGAGAAAAATCCGTCCGTCACCTTAAAAACGTGACGCACACCCTTCAAATCGTCAACCTTAACAAACCCGTGATCAATCAACGCAAGCACAGCCTCATGCCCAGGAAGAACACCCATCAAGCCATTCACAGAAGGAATAACTACAAACTTGGCGTCACCTTCCCACACAGGATGCCTGGCTGCCACCACACTAACGTGCAGCGATTTTACTTGCTTCTCTGCCATAATCACGCACCAAACTCTTGCTGCATATCGTGCCAACGACGCTCAAGATCGTCAATGCCACCAATGCCCGAGAACGCCTGCTCAGGAATTTCATCATAAGTACCATTGCAAATACGCGTGAACGCCTCAATGGTTTCGTCTGCTGGCACGTAAGAACCTGGACGACCTGTGAACTTTTCAGCCACGTAGAAGTTCTGACCAAGGAACTGCTCAATCTTACGAGCGCGGCTCACAGTGGTCTTATCTTCCTCACCAAGCTCATCAATACCAATCAAAGCGATGATATCCTGAAGCTCCTTGTTACGCTGCAAAATAGCCTTCACACGGTTTGCACAATCGTAATGAGCCTGACCAACGTAACGTGGATCCAAAATTCTAGAAGTAGAAGCCAAAGGATCCACAGCTGGGTAAATACCCTTAGCTGCAATATCACGCGAAAGCTCGGTAGTTGCATCCAAGTGCGTAAAGGTTGTTGCAGGAGCAGGATCGGTGTAATCATCTGCAGGCACGTAAATAGCCTGAAGTGACGTAATGGAATGGCCGCGCGTAGAAGTAATACGCTCCTGCAACGCACCCATTTCATCAGCCAAGTTCGGCTGATAACCAACTGCAGAAGGCATACGACCAAGCAGCGTGGAAACCTCGGAACCAGCCTGAGTAAAGCGGAAGATGTTGTCAATAAACAGCAACACATCCTGATTCTGCACATCGCGGAAGTACTCAGCCATGGTCAAAGCGGTAAGAGGCACGCGAAGACGAGTCCCAGGAGGCTCATCCATCTGGCCAAAGACAAGTGCCGTTTTCTCCAAAACGCCAGCTTCAGCCATTTCGCCAATCAAATCGTTACCTTCACGGGTACGTTCGCCAACGCCAGCAAACACAGACACACCACCGTGATTCTGTGCAACGCGCTGAATCATTTCCTGAATCAACACGGTTTTACCAACGCCTGCACCACCGAACAGACCAATTTTACCGCCCTGAACGTAAGGGGTAAGCAAATCGATAACCTTAATGCCGGTTTCGAACATCTGAGTCTTAGACTCGAGCTGATCGAAAGCAGGTGGGTTACGGTGAATTGGCCAACGCTCAGTTACTTCAATATTCTCGCCTGGCTTGGCATTCAAAATGTTACCGGTAACGTCGAAAACGTGACCCTTAGTAATATCGCCAACAGGAACGGAAATTGGACCGCCGGTATCTCGCACTAAAGCACCACGAACCAAGCCGTCAGTAGGCTTCAACGCAACTGCACGCACGGTTGAATCACCAAGGTGCTGCTCAACTTCCAGCGTAATCTCGTGAACGGTATCACCTTCCGTGTTTCCAACGGTGTTGATATCGACCTTGAGAGCATTGTAAATATCCGGCAGATAGCCGACCGGGAATTCAACGTCAATCACGGAACCCTGAACGCGGGTTACGCGACCAGCTGTTGGATCGACCTCCTGCTCAGCTTCTGGAGGCGCTGTGGTCTGATTTTCAGCCATATGCTCCTAATCCTCCTCATTATTCAGCGCATCAGCGCTGCCGATAATCTCGGTAAGTTCTTGAGTGATAGATGCCTGACGTGAAGCATTGAGCTTTCTAGTCAAATCATCCACCAAATTGCGGGCGTTATCTGTAGCCGTATGCATAGCGTTCTGCCTACTTGCTGTTTCAGAAGCAGCAGAAGTAAGTAAGCACTCGTGAATACGAGACTGAATATACTTCGGCAAAACAGCATCCAGCACTTCATCCGGACTTGGCTCGAAGCAATACTCAACAGCGTCTGGATTGCTTTGACTTACTGCTTCTTCACGAGCCGAAACTGCACTAGTAGACGACAACGATGCTGAAGGTCCAGAAGCTGCTTCGTAATCAGGACGGTGCATAGCAAACTCCTCACCATCCTTCAACGGAACAAGCTCAACTGGCAGCATGCGCAACGTACGAACTTTTTGCCTCACCATATTGATAAATTCGGTGAACACAATATACAGTTCCGAAACTCCGCCTTCTGCTTCCGGCGTCATATAAGCATCCATTAAAGTATCGGAAATCTTTTCAGCAATAGTAACGTCAGGATGATCAGTAGAACCTTCCCAAGTACCTGCCACATCGCGATTGCGATACTTATAGTAAGTTGCACCACGACGACCATACACGTACAGTTCCGCGTGCTTACCTTCTGCATCAAGCTTAGCTAAAAGCGCTTCAGTTTCACGAATAATCGAAGACGTAAAAGCACCTGCCATGCCACGATCAGAAGTAAGGGCTAGAACTGCTACGCGATTGCCGGCATGTTCTTTACCAAAAATAGGATGCTTAATATTTGCTTCGTGATGAGCTACCAACGCCTGCACGGCATCGAAAATTGCGTCACTATAAGGCTTAGCATTAAGCGCAATATCTCGCGCTTTAGCAATATGCGAAGACGCAATCATTTCCTGAGCCTTAAAGATTTTACCCAAAGACTGTGTGGAAATAATTCTCGATTTCAATGCAAGTTGGGAGGACATACGCTACTTCCCCTCAGGCTCGCGACCGTCTGTTTTTGGCTTAGCTACAAGCTGTTCCTTTTCAACAGGAGCAGGATTTTCAGCCGGCGGCAATGAATCCTTTACAATCAAAGGCTTGCCAGCAGAGGTCTTAAACGTCCTACGGAAATCTTCAATAGCCGCATCAAGCTTAGCTTCAGTTTCCTTAGTGAAATCTTCAGTATCGCGAATTACTT
Organism: uncultured Gardnerella sp.; assembly: GCA_947254595.1. Lineage (GTDB taxonomy): Bacteria > Actinomycetota > Actinomycetes > Actinomycetales > Bifidobacteriaceae > Bifidobacterium. Next base: position 18,136 of record CAMYED010000011.1, read on the forward strand.
GCAAAATGTCGGTTCCATTATCCAAATAATCCAACAATTCGCTTTCAAATCGCAAAACGTCCTTCACAGGAATATCGTCAAGCTTGCCGTGCGTACCAGCCCACACAGAAACCACTTCCTGCTCCATAGAGCGAGGAGAGAACTGCTTCTGCTTAAGCAACTCGGTTAAACGAGCGCCACGCGTAAGCTGAGCCTTTGAAGCTGCATCCAAATCGGAAGCAAACATTGCGAAGGATTCCAAAGACTTGTAACGAGCCAAAGAAATCTTCAACATGCCGGAGACTTTCTTCAAAGCCTTAGACTGAGCAGCACCACCAACACGAGACACGGAAATACCAACGTCTACTGCTGGACGCTGACCTGCGTTGAACAAATCAGACTGCAAGAAGATCTGACCATCGGTGATGGAAATCACGTTGGTTGGAATGTATGCAGAAACGTCGTTTGCCTTAGTTTCGATAATTGGAAGGCCGGTCATAGAGCCGCCACCCAAATCGTCAGAAAGCTTAGCGCAACGTTCAAGCAGACGAGAGTGCAAGTAGAACACGTCGCCTGGGTAAGCTTCACGCCCAGGTGGGCGGCGAAGAAGCAAAGAAATCGAACGGTATGCTTCTGCTTGCTTCGACAAATCATCAAAGACAATCAAAACATGTTTGCCGTTGTACATCCAATGCTGACCGATTGCAGAACCGGTGTAAGGAGCAATGTACTTAAAACCTGCAGAATCAGAAGCTGGGCTTGCCACAATCGTGGTGTACTTCATAGCGCCTGCTTCTTCAAGGCTCTGACGCACTGCTGCGATAGTTGAGCCCTTCTGACCGATTGCTACATAAATGCAGCGAACTTGCTTCTTTGGATCGCCACTTTCCCAGTTCGTGCGCTGATTAATAATCGTATCGATTGCGATTGCAGTCTTACCGGTTTGGCGGTCACCAATAATTAACTGACGCTGACCGCGACCAATTGGGGTCATTGCGTCAATAGCCTTCAAACCAGTAGACAAAGGTTCGTCAACTGGATGACGGTGAATAACGTCTGGAGCCTGGGCTTCAAGAATACGACGCTCATTGCACTCAATCGCACCTAAACCATCGATTGGATTACCCAAAGGATCCACGGTACGACCAAGATAAGCGTCACCAACCGGCACAGACAACACTTCGCCTGTGCGGTAAACTTCCTGCCCTTCCTCAATGCCTGTGAAATCGCCAAGAATAACAACGCCGATTTCATGCGCATCAAGGTTGAACGCAAGACCCAAGGTATCGTTCTCGAATGTGAGCAGCTCGTTTGCCATGCAGCCGGACAATCCAGCTACGTGCGCAATGCCGTCACCAGCCGTAACAACATAGCCAACTTCTTGCGTTGGCATGTCCGTTGGCTTGTACGAGTCAACAAACCCGTCAAGCGCCTTGCGTATCAGGGCGGGATCAATAGATAGTTCCGCCATAATTCTCCTTAATTTACTACTTCACTGCCTGTGTCCAAGCGCCATTGCGCGCAGAACGTTGCAACTGCTTTAGCTGCATCAACATGGTGCGATCGGTTATTTGATCACCGATTTGTATACGCATGCCACCAAGCACGTTTGGATCCACAATTGGGTTAATGTATGCACGATGACCCAACTTATCACTGTAGATTTCAATCAAACGCTTAATTTGCTTATCTGTAAGCGGCTGAGCAGTAGTGACAGTAACCAATGTTTCGCCAGCTTCACGCTCAAATCCTGACCAAGCGCCGCCAAAGCTACCGGTTTTGCCGCTTTCAGCACCGCCATGCCACGTTCCTACTAGATAATGCATAATGCGCAATACGACAGGGTGCGCTTTACCTCCAATAAGCTCGTCAATTAGGCGAGACTTATCTTCCGAAGATCTATTCGGATCGGTAATCGCATCAGAAAGCTCAGGATACTTATCAATCATCTCCATCATTGACGAAAGCTCGTCAGCGATGCGCTGCGCTTCATCGTGCGCATCTGAGATGGCCTGCGCAAGAGAAGAACGCGACAAACTATCGTTTGCACGCGATGCCTTTTCTGGCATTATTACCTCCTCATTTCTGTAAAACGAAGTAACGCAATTAATATACAAAACCAATAAAACACGAATTTACTTTGCTGTATTAAGTTTTGCAGATTAAGCTTTACTTGCTTTGATCCGAATTTTTAGTGTCTCCAACTTCATCAATCACATGATCAATAATCTTGGAGCTTACGGTATCGTCATCCAACTTAGATGCAAGAATCTTACCAGCTAACGCTGCAGCAAGAACCGATACCTCTCCTTGGAGGCTGGACATGGCATGCTTATGCTGAGCCTCAATAGAATGTTGCGCTTCACTAATGATTTTCGCAGCATCCTTTTCAGCGCGTTGTCTAGCTTCGCCAATAATTTTCGAAGCTTCCGTACGAGCCTCTTCGCGAGTTTTTGCAGCATCAGCTTGAGCTTTAGCAAGCTCTTCTTCCATCTGACTTTTTAATTCGTCAGCTTCATGCTGCATGTTCGCTGCTTTAGCCATTCCGCCTTCGATTTTTTCTGCACGCTCATCAAGAATTGCCTGGAATTTAGGCATAACGAACTTGTAGAAAAACGCTGCAAGAACTACCAAAACAACTAACGACCACACTAAGTCATAAGGCTCAGGCAAGAACAACGCCAAACCATTACTCTCAGCTGCATGTGCCATGGCTTGTCCTTTCTATTCCTTCAACACTTTTATAACGTGCTGGAACGAGTTGTTTCGTTCGGTTCACTTTCCCATAATGTAGGCAACGAAGCCGAGCAAGCCCAGAACCTCGATAAATGCCAAGCCAACGAACATGAACAACTGAATACGGTTACCAACTTCTGGCTGACGTGCAGTAGACTCCATAGCTTTAGCAACAACTATTGCCATACCAAGTGCAGGAGAAATAGTTGCAACAGCAAAGCCAAGAATGCTCAGGTTACCGACCAAACCTGCAAGAGCGATGATATTATTCATTGGTTTCCTTTCTGTTAAAACAGTAACCAGTATAAACCCGTAAGATGGGTAAAATCTGAAGATTTAAGCTATGCTATCAGGCAACAGCAACAGCAGACTTTTCTTCTTCCTCCGGGTAACTTTCCGAAATGTAGACAGAAGCAAGCACAGTGAAAATAAACGCCTGCAAACCAGCTACCATAATTTCGAATAGGGTAAACAGAATGCCACCAAGCAGCCACAAAGCACCGCCGAAGGCAAGGAGTTTATTGCTGGAATCCACCACGAAGAAATTGGTGAATACTAAACAAGTGGCCACCAGCAAATGGCCAGCAATCATATTCGCAAACAAACGGATTGTAAGCGAAAGTGGTCGCACAATTATTAATTCTATGAGCTGCAATGGCGAAAGAATGAAGTAAATCGGCCATGGCACGCCCGCTGGGAACAGTGCTTCACGGAAGAATCGCAAAAAACCTTTTTCACGAATGCCAGCAATAAGATATTGGCACACAACCCACAAAGCAAATACCAACGGACCAGTAATGGTTGCGGTTGCAGCCATATTTAATCCTGGAATCACAGAACAAAGATTAAAGAAGAAAATCGTGATGAAAAGTGTAGACATCATTGGCACGTAACGCTTGCCGCGTTCCTCGCCAATCATTTCGTAAACAATGTTGTAGCGCACAAAGTCCATTAAGATTTCCAGCACACTTTGGAATCTTCCTGGAACTAACTTTGCGCGAGCGGCACCAATGCCGAAAATAATCATAACGATTACAGCCATAAGCACACGCACCAAAATAATGCGGTTCATTGCAAACGGCGTGCCCTGGAACAAAATCTCTGGAGGCAAAAACTCGCCAATATTAGGCAATTCTGGTCCAGACGAAGCCACTGCTGAAGCTACATTGGTAGTCCTCAGCAAAAAGTCAACCATTCCATCCATAAGTGCCTCCTTAAGCAATTCGTTCACACGCCTTCACAACAATGCCGTTCACTCACATCATGCAACAAATCATTCATATCACGGCATACACATCAACTAGAACATCTATTCCGTAAGGCGCGGGGCACGAAACGAAAAATACATCTAAATGCTGATTGTACTCTTTGTATGTACATAATTACGCAGTGTCGAAAATTATTCATGCATACCGTACATCATTTTACTAAACGGAAGAAAATTATCAGTACGCGGAGAAGCTGGCTCATGGCGAATAGAACGATCCGTACCCAGCCTTCCGGTAGCGCGCAGCTGCGGAATGTCGGCAAGATTGTAAGGCGTAGTCTCATACACCCAATTAAGCCAGTTGCGCCAAAGTAAATTCGCGTGCGCACGCCAAGAAAAAAGCGGCTCCAAACTAGCATCATCATTAGGAAAATAGTTGCGCGGGAACGGAACATTGCTTAAACCTTTTGCCATATCACGCTCATATTCTTGAGCAAGAGTCATTTTTCCGTATTCCCAATGTCCCAGCGCAAAAACCTCAGAAAAATCACGTGTTGCAACTAGTCCTGGACCAGATTCAGGACCGCACGTAAGAATTTGCAAACGCTCGTCTGCAGCAATATCTTCAGCATCCACACTCGCTATTCGAGAATGAGGCTGCAATGATATTTCGTCAAACCCGTTTGTAATAAAGCAATACTCGTCCTGTAAATATTGCGGGAACACTCCAAAAACTTTCTCGCTAAGTACGTGCTTTTTTACGCCGTAACGATAGTAAAGAGCACCCATCGCTCCCCAACACAAGTACATTGTTGAAAAAACATGCGTTGCAGCCCAGTCAAGAATTTGAGTAAATTCAGGCCAATAATCAACATTCTCAAATTCCATGTGCTCAACAGGAGCGCCTGTAACAATAAAACCGTCATAATAATTGTTACGAAGATTATCAAGATTTTCGTAGAATTTTACTAAATGATCCGCACTTACGTGAGTTGATACGTGCGTAGAAGTTTTCATAAAATCGACATCAACCTGCAGAGGAGACTTAGAAATAAGGCGCAAAAGCTGGGTTTCTGTTTCGATTTTTTTAGGCATAAGATTCAATATGAGCAGTCTTAACGGGCGAACATCCTGTTGTTCAGCTTCTGGACGTTCCAACGCAAAAATGCGCTCAGCATCCAGTATGCTTCGCGCCGGCAATCCTTCAGGAATCTTAATAGGCATGTGTTTATTATACCTCACACTTGTTTATGCTTACTTATGAAAACAGCAATCCGAAAACATTATTTTTCAAAATACGCGAAATAACATAATAAATCCCGCAAGACACGCCCAAAAGTTGACAAAATTAAATTTGCACCTATCGTAGATAGAGCTGCTAAAAGTAGCCGACGCGGGGTGGA
>CAMYED010000012.1 GCA_947254595.1 uncultured Gardnerella sp.
TTAAAAACGTTTAAGAATAAAGCGCCCGAAGGAACGCTCGCGCGGTCTAGGCGCGTTCGTTACTGAGCTTGCGTTGAAAGCACACCGTGCTTTCAACTTTGAGCAAGCTCACGCTCCGAGTTGCTTTCGCGCGCACAATGCTGCGCTCAAGCAGGTCGTCGCGCAAAACTCGCGCCACACCAAACAAGAACTGTCAATCAAACTATATAAAAATTTTCTAAAACACTTATATTTATTCAGATTTTTACTATGAGATAAATGGGTGATAATCTAAAGTCATGACTATAGCTGTGTGCCCCGGCTCGTACGACCCAGTCACTGCCGGCCATTTAGACGTAATACAACGTTGTACGCATTTATTTGATGAAGTACACGTGCTGGTTGCGGTGAACGCTGCAAAGACGCCGTTGTTTTCGGAGTGTGAGCGTGTGCAAATTATTCGCGAAGCCGTAAGTAATTTAAGTAAATCTAACGAGACTTGCGCTTGCGTTGAGCGTGAGTCTTGTGCTGAGCGTGAGTCTTGCGCTGATCATACTAATTGCAACGATAGTAACAGTAGTCGCTGCTGCAAAATAGTGGTGGCTTCAACAGAAGGTTTAATTACCGACTACTGTACAAAAGTTGGTGCAACTGTAATAGTAAAAGGCTTGCGTCAAAATGGCGATTACGAAGCTGAACTTGGCATGGCATTAGTAAATCGCAAATTAGCAGGTATTGAAACGCTTTTCTTGCCTGCGGACCCTATACTTGAGCATGTATCGAGTTCTGTAGTTAAGGATGTTGCGCGTCACGGCGGCAATGTTGCTGGTATGGTTCCAGATAACGTAATACCCTTATTACAAAAGCTTTTTGCCGAGCAAGCACAAAATAAAAGTAACAATTCAGAAAAACCGAGCAATTGAGACTGGAGAGCAGAAGATGGCAAATAAAAAAAATATGGTAAGCGACGCTGCGGATTCTCCTTTTGAGGAGGACGATACTATGGAGCGCGATTTGCAAGTTGAAAGCGACCAAAAGCTTCCGTTGCATCCGGTTCTTGCCGACGATGAAGACGTTCAAGATGGCGCTTTAGATGGCGATTTAGCAAATAAAGACGTGGAGTCGGAAGGTGGGTATCTTCCAAATCAGCCTATGCAATTGCAGGGAGATTTAATAGCAGACGCAGATAATACTGAAACTTCTTCAGTAGCTGCGGTAGGAAGTATTGACGTTGACGCAGATATAGAAAACATGGCGGCTGAGGCGGCTGGTTCTAAGGAAAGTGCAGATCGCAAATCTGGTTCCGCAAATCCTATTCCGTCATTCCCACTTCCGGATTTGCGCGAGCGAGAAGATGGCGGTGCTATTGATTTTGACGAAGAAGAACCAGCGCCGTCTAAAGTTTCGCAAACTAAAGTAAGCGAAGAAGTGCGTTCTAAGAGTCGCGCTGAATTTACTACAGTTTACGACATTATCGACGCAATGGAAGCAACGCTTATGGGCGCAAAAAACGTTCTGTTTGCTGCCGGAATGGTAAAAATTGATCGCGACGAATTTGCGGATCAATTATCGCGTTTGAAAGACATGCTTCCAGTTCAGTTGGAGCGCGCTTCCGCATTAATGCGCGAAGCAGAACGACGTCTGCGTACTGCGCAAACGCAAGCAAATTCAATAGTTGCTTCCGCGCAATCTCAATCTGCAGAAATTATTGAAGAAGCGCAGGAGCGTGCGCAATTCTTAGCAGGTCAAGAAAACGTTACGGCTTTGGCAAAGCAGAAGGCGCGCAATATTCTTGCAACCGCGCAAGCAAAGTCCGACAAGCTTACTCAAGGTGCAGATCAGTACTGTGCAACCGTAATGGAAGGCTTAAAAGCGCAGCTTGATAAGTTAGAACAGGACGTTCAAGCAGGTCAGCGCGTGCTAGAAGACCGCCGCCGAGCTGCAGCGCACGTACAAAGCGACATTAGCGCATCATTGTACGAAGATGATGACGACGACGAAAGGAATTAGTAATGACTTCGCATCCTTCCCAATCACCATGGGCGGTTCCAGTAGCGCAAATGGCTGCGCGCGCCGGTAGTAGCATGTCGCTGCATCGCGCGTTCCCGGCTCCGGAAGGTATTGGAGATTGCGTTATTGGCGTAAAACCTGGAAGCGACGTTATGGTTGACGGCGATTTTGATGCGGTGGTTGATGGCTTAATGTTTCAGGGCAGTATTACTGCTCCGGTGCACGCTGAGTGTACGCGCTGCCTAATGCCGCTTCGTCGCGATTGGAAAGTGGATGTGTGCGTATTCTTCCCTTACGTGGATTCGCGCTCGCAGAATGTGGATAATCGTAAGAACCGCAATGGTAGCAATGGTCGAAATAATCGCAATAATCGCGATGAAGTAGACGAAGATGAGGCGCAAATTTGGGAAGATAACGACGAGTCGGGTAATGTGTATCCGCTAGTTTGCGGCGGCGATTTTGCTGATATTGAGGCGCTTATTCGCGACACGATGGTTAGTGAGTTGCCGTTGCAGCCGCTTTGTGAGCCGGATTGCCGCGGACTTTGCCCGCAATGCGGCGAGAATTTGAACGAGCATCCGGAGCATCATCACGACGTTACGGATATTCGTTTTGCTGCTTTGGAAGGATTAAAAGCGCAGCTTGAGCAGGCTGAAAAGCGCGACGACCTGCCTGAGCGCTGCGATTTAGCGCGCGAAGGCAACTCGGAGCGGAAACTCGCTTAGGTTGGAAGTCCAGTGGACTTCCAACGCGAGTTTCGTAGCGAGCGCGTCGCAATCCGCGCGAGCGTTTCAGCCTTAGATCCGTTAGTTGCTTTACAGCATTGTAATGAAACTAACGCGCGTGGCTTTGATTGCGTTAGTTGCTTTACGGCATTGTAATGAAACTAACGCGCGCGACAGTAGAAGCGGCATTGCCTGTACAAGTGTGTAATGAAACTAACGCGCTCAGCTTTGATTGCGTTAGTTTCTGTGCGTGCGTGTAACGAAACTAACGTGCTCGGCTTTGATTGCGTTATTTGCTTTACATTTGCGTAACGAAACTATCGCGCTCAGCCTTAGATCCGTTAGTTTCTGTGCGTGCGTGTAACGAAACTATCGCGCTCGGCTTTGATTGCGTTAGTTGCTTTACAGCATTGTAACGAAACTAACGCGCGCGACAGTAGAAACGGCATTGCCTGTACAAGTGTGTAACGAAACTATCGCGTTCAGCCTTAGATCCGTTAGTTTCTGTGCGTGCGTGTAACGAAACTATCGCGCGTGGCTTTGATTGCGTTAGTTGCTTTACATTTGCGTAACGAAAATGCCGCTTTAGATGCAAGTAAGTTCGCAATTGTACGGCGCTTGCTGTAATATACAGAACGCTTAAGCTCAATCGATTGAACGAAATAGAGGAAAAATTATGGCACTGCCTAAATACAAGACCTCGCGTGCTAATACGCATTCGCGTCGCGCTAATTGGAAGGCGTCTGCCGTGCAGACTGTGACTTGCCCGAACTGCGGTTCTCAGGCATTCCCACACATGGCTTGCCCATCCTGCGGCACTTTCCGCGGTCGCGTGTATCGCGAAGCTATTCGCTCCGCGCACAACAACTAAGTTGTATTAAGAAACCCTGCCATCGACGGGTGGCAGGGTTTTCTTTTTTCTTGCGTATTGTTTTTGTGAGTGGTGGGTGTTGCTTGTCTTGCAGCGCTACGCTCTTATACCTTATTTGGACTTAGCGGTTGCATAGTTAAGTTTAGTTTTTTAGTTATTTGCGCTCGTCGAGTGCATACCAAGCGGCTTCGGCTGCAGCAAGTTGCGCTTTGCGTTTGCTTGAGCCGCTTCCAACTCCCAGCACTTCGTCGCCATCGTCGTGCGCGAGTACAGCGCGCGCCTCAAAAACCGGCGCATACTCCGGCCCAGAAACCGCCATCCTGTACTCTGGATCTTCCAAACCCATGTCGTGCGCTTTAACTGTAAGCGAAGTTTTCCAATCAAGAGCTGGGCCTTCGGTAAGCACTTCCGCCAAAGTGTCGTCAATTAAACGGTGTACAACTCGGCGCGCTTCTTCAATACCGTGCTCAACGAAAGTTGCCCCAATAAGTGCCTCAACAATATCGCAAAGAATTGAATCCTTATTGTTGCCACCTTGTTCCATTTCGCCGTGTCCGAGCAAAATATATGGTCCAACGTGCAGTTTTTCGCGGGCAACGGCAGAAAGTGCCCATTCGGAAACTGCCTTTGCGCGCATTTTTGCAAGCTGACCTTCAGTCATGTCCGGATGCGCAGAAAATAGCGTTTCTGTAGAAACTAATTCAAGAACAGCGTCTCCTAAAAACTCAAGTCTCTCGTAGTTTCGAGTGCCTGGATGCTCGTGCGAAAATGAGCGATGCGTAAGTGCTTCTACTAAAAGATCCGAAGAAATCGTTGTGCCTAAAGCGTTTAGAAGTTCCTGAGTTGGGTCTCCGGGACGCGCTTCGCCGTCGTTTAATCTTAAAACTCCGCTTGCTTTATGCGCACTTTTAGTATCGTGCTTAGCATCGCACTTAGTATCGCACTTAGTATCGTGCTGATTTTCTTGATTATTTTGAGTCTTCATAACAGCACTATTATAGTCCACGTTCCCAACACGCACGCTTTATATTAAATCTGTTCGTATTAAATCTGTTCGTATTAAATCTGTTCGTAGAAGTCTGCAGCTATATTTGTGCATTATGCCTACGTATGATTTGGGATTAGAACGAGTTTCGCTAGAGTTTGCTACAAAAACTATTTTTACAGACGTAACGCAAGGTGTTTTTGAAGGAGACAGAATCGGCATTGTTGGCCGAAATGGAGACGGAAAGTCTACGCTACTTCACTTGCTTGCTGGTAAAATGCAGCCTGATTCTGGGCGTGTAACTAAGCGCGGAGGGCTTACTTTTGGTTTGCTTGACCAGCGTGACCCTTTGGACGATAATGCAACCGTGCGTAAAGCGGCTTTGGAAAATCGTGAGGATTACGAGTGGGCTGCAGACCCGCGCTCGCGCGAAATTGTAGAAGCTCTTCTTGGCGGAATCAATTTGGAAGCGAAGATTGGTACGCTTTCTGGCGGCCAGCGTAGGCGAGCGGATTTGGCGAGATTGCTGCTTCACGACTGGGATATTTTGGCTTTGGATGAGCCTACGAATCATTTGGATGTTGTTACGATTCATTGGCTTGCAGAGCATTTGCTTCACCGTTGGCAGGATGGTCAGGGCGCGCTTTTGATTGTAACTCACGATCGCTGGTTCTTGGATGAGGTTTGCACGTCGATGTGGGAAGTTCATGACGGCGCAATTGATCCGTTTGAAGGCGGCTATAGCGCGTACATGCTTCAGCGAGTTGAAAGGGAGCGTCAGGCGGATGTGCGCGAGGAGCGTCGCAGAAATTTGGCAAGAAAAGAGTTGGCTTGGCTTTCGCGCGGTGCTCGTGCGCGTTCAACTAAGCAGAAGTTCCATGTAAAGCAGGCTCGTGAGCTTATTGCAGACGTGCCTCCAATGCGCGATACTTTGGAATTGAAGAAAATGGCAACTTCTCGTCTTGGCAAGCAAGTTGTTGATTTGATTGATGTTACGCAAATTTTTGACGATGCTAATCAGCTAAAAAATATTGATCCGGATATTGCAGAAACTGCCGGTACTGCAGAAAAATCAAATAAAATCGACATTGTAGAATCTGCTTTTGCGCAACCAACTCACGTAGGAAGTGTTACGGTTGCCGTCGACGAAAATCAAGAAAATCTTTCTGAAGAAAATCTGGAAACTGCGGCAGCAGAACGAAAAACTATTACCGGCCGCGTGATTCTCAACGACGTAACGTGGCTAATCGGCCCTGGAGATCGTTTCGGAATTGTTGGTGCAAACGGAGCCGGAAAATCAACCTTATTAAGCATTATTGACGGCTCGCTAAAGCCTACAGTCGGCCACGTAAACATTGGCAAAACCGTAAAATTTGCTGTGCTTTCGCAGCGTCTTGAGGAGCTTGAAAAGCTTGGAAAATATAAGGTTAAGGAAGTTTTAAGCCGATACAAGCCAAGTTACATTATCGACGGTAAGGAAGTGACTCCTGGACAGCTTATGGAGCGTCTTGGTTTCAAGCCGGAGCAGCTTATGACGCCGATTGCGGATCTTTCGGGCGGTCAAAAGCGACGTATGCAGCTGCTTCTTATTTTGTTAGACGAGCCAAATGTGCTGATTATGGATGAGCCGGGCAACGACCTTGACACCGACATGCTGGCTGTTATGGAAGATTTGCTTGATACTTGGCCTGGCACTCTTATTGTTGTTTCGCACGATCGCTACTTGCTTGAGCGCGTAACTGACCAGCAGTTTGCGCTAATTGATGGTAAGATTCGTCACCTTCCGGGCGGGGTAGACGAGTATTTGCAGATTGTTGAAAAGTTGCGTCGTGAGAGTGAACATGAGCGTGAAAATGGGATTAATGCAACGCAGTCGCAGGCGCAATTGCAAAAAAATGTAACGCAATCGCAAGGCAGCGTTACTTCTCAATCTCAAGCCAGCACTCCGCAATTAAAAACCGGCAAAGCCTACTATGAAGCAAATAGGCGAGTGGCAGCAATTGAGCGAAAACTGGCAAAACTCGAGGCGCAAAAATCCCAAATAGAAGCGCAAATGGCTGCTCACGACCCTAGTGACTTCGTAGGCCTTAACGAGCTTAATGAAGAATTGCAGAAAAACGCGCAAGAAACTAGCGATCTTGAGGAGGAATGGATTGAGCTTTCGGAGCAGATTTAGTGCGCATACTATCCTAAAAACAGAAGATAAACGCCACGTGCTAAATTTGTGAATTATGGCTCAAATCAAGGATATGTTGGAATCTATAAAACCTATTCGTGTCGATGGTCGTGCTGTTGATGAGCTTCGTCCTGTACGCATAACTCGTAATTTTACTGATGTTCCGGAAGGTTCGGTACTTATTGAGTGTGGGAATACTCGCGTTATGTGCACTGCAACATTCACTGTTGGCGTTCCGCGTTGGCGTCGTGACTCTGGATTGGGCTGGGTCACAGCCGAGTATTCTATGCTTCCTCGAGCTACTGCTGAGCGTACGGACCGCGAGTCTGTGCGCGGAAAAATAGGAGGGCGCACGCACGAAATTAGCCGTCTTATTGGTCGCTGCTTGCGTGGTGTTGTAGACATGAAGGCTATGGGCGAGACGCAAATTCAGATTGATTGCGATGTTTTGCAGGCGGACGGCGGTACTCGAACTGCTTCGGTTACGGGTGCCTACGTTGCGTTAGTTGATGCTCTTAATTGGGCGGAAAAGAACAAGCATATTCGTTCGGCAGCTAAAGTTCTTAAAGATTCTGTTTCCGCAGTTTCTGTTGGCGTTATTAACGGCACGCCTATGCTTGATTTGCCTTATGTTGAAGACAGTCAGGCTATGACAGATATGAACGTTGCTATGACTGGTTCTGGTAATTTTATTGAGATTCAGGGCACGGCTGAGCATCGTCCATTTAATCGCGACGAATTAAATACTTTGCTTGATTTGGCAACAAAAGGTAATCGCGAATTGCAGAATGCTCAGCAGGCTGCTTTAGCCAAATAGTAAACAGATTGTGAAGGAGAGCGGGCGTGAAACTTGTTGTGGCAACGCATAATGAGGGAAAACTTGTTGAAATTAAACGCATTTTAGAAGAACAGTTGACGGATTTAGCAAGTCAGTTTGATTTAATTACTGCAGGTTCGCTCGGTTTGCCGGATCCTGAAGAAACGGGAATAACTTTCGAGCAAAATGCTTTATTAAAGGCGCGAGATGTTGCTGCTAGAACTGGTTGCCCGGCTATTGCGGACGATTCTGGTCTTATTGTTGACGTTCTTGGAGCCGCTCCTGGAATTTTGTCTGCTCGTTGGAGTGGAGTGCATGGTGACGATAAAGCCAATAATGCGCTTCTATTAAAGCAGCTTTCAGACATTCCGGATCAGTGCCGTAATGCGCGTTTTCGTTGTGCTGCGGCGCTCGCAATTCCGGATGATTGCGGCGAAGTGCCGGAGTCTAGCGTTATGTCTCATTCTCGCGGTTTTGAGATTGTGCGAGTTGGGGAGATGAGGGGTCGCTTGATTCGCCAGGAGCGTGGAACTAACGGTTTTGGCTACGATCCGCTTTTTGTTCCGGATGAGCAGCCTGTTCGAAACGGTGTGCAAATGGAAGGTTTAACTAGCGCCGAGTTGACTAGTGATGAGAAGGATGCGATTTCTCACCGCGGACACGCTTTGCGCGCTCTACTTCCGGAGTTGCAGGCGCTGTTTATTACGGAATGATTATTACGGAATGATTATTACGGAATGATTATTACAGAATAAAAAATTTCGTGCGCGAGATGGGACTTGAACCCACACGTCGTAAGACACAGGAACCTAAATCCTGCGCGTCTACCATTTCGCCACTCGCGCATAGACTCATATAAATAATCGAGCGAATAAAAACAAATCAAAAGTATTAATACACTCGAGTGAGTCAGAGAGCCGCTTGACAGAATCGAACTGTCGACCTTCTCATTACGAGGGAGACGCTCTACCGACTGAGCTAAAGCGGCATGTTGCCCGAGAAGCATTCGCGACTCGCGCACAAATCAAAAACTATATATCATATTTTAGCATTTGTCCAATTGGGCGCGCCGCACCAAATAATAAATTACGCATTACGTGCGCGTAAAGTTACTGCCGATTTTCTGCGCGATTTCAACATTTTCGTTACGCGTATGCATAGTAACTAACGCTTTTTGATGCGACTACGTTATTTTCGTTACGTGGATGTAAAGTCGCTGCCGCTTTTTGGCGAGAGCGCAATATTTACTTTACATCCGTGTAAAGTTACTGCCGAATCTCGGTTAGTTTTCGTTATTTTCGTTACGCTGCTGTGTAGTAAATGTCATTTCTACTGTTGTGCGCGTTATTTTCGATACGTGCTTGTAAAACTATTGCCACTTTCCCGCTAGATTTCGGCATTTTCGTTACGTGCGCGACGACCTGCTTTCGCGCAGCATTGCGCGCGCGAAAGCAACTCGGAGCGTGAGCTTGCTCAAGTTGAAAGCACGGTGTGCTTTCAACGCAAGCTCAGCAGCGAGTACACGCAAAGTGTACGAGCGCTATAAGCGCAAACACAAATTTTCCAGCCTCGTCAAAACCAAAGAACAAAATCAGTTACAAAACTCATAGACGAAAGCCAAGAATCTCGAAAAAACTCGCGCCGCAACTAACAAATCGTAATATAAACTACGAATTTTATTCGCACAACATTAGTGTTATTATGTTCGTTTTTATGTTCAGCTTCGCGTGTTTCTGTCTGCTTTTGTGAGTATCTTGTGAAGTGGATGATAGTGACAATTGCTGTCACATCAGTTAAAGAAATGAAAGGACCTAGAAATGGCCATCAATCCGCCAGTTGACGCCGTAAAAACCCCAGAGTGGGCTGCATTGCAGAAGCATTACGACGAGTTGCAATCAGAAGGCGTCTGCCTGAAGAAGTGGTTTGCCGAGGATGCAAATCGCGTGGATAAGTTGAGCTTCGAAGCTGGAGATCTCCACTTCGATCTTTCTAAGAATTTGATTAAGCCTGAAACTCTTAAGCTTTTCGCTGACCTTGCAAAGGCTGTTAAGCTTGACGAGCGCACTAAGGCAATGTACACCGGCGTGCACATTAACAATACCGAAGATCGTGCAGTTTTGCACACTGCTTTGCGTCGTCCTGCAGAGGATGCTGGCAAGTTCATTGTTGACGGTCAAGATACCGTTGCAGACGTGCGTGAAGTATTGGGTCGCATTTACGATTTCGCTAACGAAGTTCGTTCCGGCGCTTGGAAGGGCGTTACCGGCAAGAACATTAAGACTGTTGTAAACATTGGTATCGGCGGTTCTGATTTGGGTCCGGTTATGGTTTACGAAGCTTTGAAGCCATACGCCGACGCTGGTATTAGCGCTCGCTACGTTTCTAATATTGATCCAAACGATATGGCCGAAAAGACCAAGGATTTGGATCCAGAAACTACGCTTTTCATCATTGTTTCCAAGACTTTCACCACTTTGGAAACTTTGACCAACGCTCGTACCGCTCGTACCTGGTTGCTTAATAAGCTTCAGGAGTGCGGCGCTATTGACGGAAGCGACGCAAAGAAGGCTGAAGCTGTTGCTAAGCACTTCGTAGCTGTTTCTACCAACCTTGAGAAGGTTGAAGAGTTCGGCATCAACCCAACCAACGCTTTTGGCTTCTGGAGCTGGGTTGGCGGCCGTTACTCCGTTGATTCCGCTGTTGGTACTTCTTTGGCTGTTGTTCTTGGTCCAGAGCGTTTCGAGGAGTTCTTGCATGGCTTCCATGCAATCGATACCTACTTTGCTGAGACTCCATTCGAGAAGAATGTTGTTGTTCTTCTTGGTATGCTCAACGTTTGGTATCGCAACTTCTACAAGGTTGCTTCTCACGCTGTGCTTCCTTACGACCAGTACTTGCACCGCTTCCCAGCTTATTTGCAGCAGCTCACCATGGAATCCAACGGTAAGTCTGTGCGCTGGGACGGCACTCCTGTAACAAGCGAAACCGGCGAAATCTTCTGGGGCGAGCCAGGCACCAACGGCCAGCACGCTTTCTACCAGTTGATTCACCAGGGCACTCAGCTTATTCCAGCTGATTTCATTGCTTTCGTGAACACGCCAAATCCTACTAAGGATGGCGATCAGGATGTGCACGAGCTCTTCTTGGGCAACTATCTTGCACAGACTAAGGCTCTTGCTTTCGGTAAGACTGCTGACGAAGTTCGCGCTGAAGGCACTCCAGAAGAGATTGTGCCAGCTCGCGTGTTCAAGGGCAACCGTCCAACCACTTCTATCTTTGGCGATGCTTTGACTCCATTTAGCTTGGGCGAGTTGATTGCTCTCTACGAGCACATCACCTTCGTTGAAGGCACTGTTTGGGGCTTGGATTCCTACGATCAGTGGGGTGTGGAGCTTGGCAAGCAGCTTGCAAAGCAGATTACTCCTGCAATCTCTAAGGATGATGAAGCTTTGGCAGCTCAGGATGCTTCTACGCAGAGCTTGATTCGCTTCTACCGCGCTCATCGCAAGTAGTTTGCGTAGTTTGCAAGTAGTTTACAAATAACTTGCAAATAATCATTGACTAATTATTAAAAGCCTCTTGTTGATTAAATTCTTCAAGAGGCTTTTTAGTTACGCGACGACCTGCTTGAGCGCTTAAAGCGTAGCGCGTTAGTTTCTTTACGTGGCTGTAAAGTAATTGTCGCGTTTTGGCGAGGTTTTGTTATTTTCTGTACATCGTTGTAATGAAACTAACGCGAGCAGCCTCAAAATCGGCATCGACTTTACAGTGCTGTAAAGGGAATAACGCAATCGCACCAAAAAGCGGCAGTAACTGTACGCGTACGTAACGAAAATATCGCAATCGCACCAAAGAACGGCAGTCGCTTTACGCACGTGTAACGAAAATATCGCGTGCGAGCTTAAAATCGGCATTTTCTGTACAGCGTTGTAAAGGAAAAATCGCTTTTTGTTTTGTGAAACATTTACCGGAGATTTTTCCGGTTTTTGTTTTCCGAATCTGTGTGTGTGGCCACAAAAGCCGTGTAATTTTCCGGCGTTTGTTGTCGTTTTATTGTTTTGCGGAAACATTTGCCGGTGATTTTTCCGGTTTTTGTTTTCCGAATCTGTGTGTGTGGCCACAAAAGCCGTGTAATTTTCCGGCGTTTGTTGTCGTTTTTGCGGATTTGGGAAACATTTGCCGGGAATCTCCCTGGCCTTTATAGCTTGACACAATATTTGCGATATTTTATAATTAGCACGACCTTAAGGAGGTGATTTGCCGTGAAACATGACAGTAGTAGTTGTAGTCAGAGTACTAATACCGTTAATGCTGTTAGTGACGATTCAGACAGTGTTAGTAGTAGTACGGACCTTCCTTATGAATATAAAAAGTTGAATATGAAAGCCGGCAATCACCGCCAAAACGTTTGCTATTAAAATTTTCGCTTAGTATTTTTGTGCTCAAATGGGAGTGGAATCTAAAATTTTAAGCAAAATAAAGCTTACGTAGAAAATAGTGGTGATAAGCAACTCTCGAAAAAAGTAAGCGTTCCCAGAGGACTTATCATGACAATATTTACAACATCTGGAAAAAGCGGAGCAGGCACGCAAGTGGACGAAAACACTCGTTTTTGGTCCGATATTATTGTGTGCGTAGGAATAATCGCACTTTTTGGAATAAGTGCTTTTCTTTTGCAGCGAATCAACCAGCCAATTGGACCTAAAGGCATACCTTCTGCTGTTTCAACAGATCTTATTAATCTTCCTTACTACACTTTAAGATCCGTATTTCGAATGATGCTAGCACTTATAGCGTCTTTGATTTTTACAATTGTTTACGGCTCTCTTGCTGCGCGTAGTCGCCGCTTGGGTAAGGTTCTTATGCCGCTTTTGGATATTCTTCAATCCGTTCCAATTCTTGGCTTCCTTTCCGCAACGGTTACGATTTGGCTGGTGATTTTCCCAAGATCAATGATGGGCGTAGAGGCTGCGTCAATTTTCGCTATTTTTACAAGCCAAGCTTGGAATATGACTTTCTCATTCCACCGTTCACTATTAAGCGAGCCGAAGGAATTAGACGAAGCTGTGCGCAGTTTGCAGCTCACTCACTGGCAGCGATTCTGGGTATTGGATATGCCAAACTCAATGATTCCGCTGCTTTGGAACTGCATGATGTCCGTTGGAGGCGGCTGGTTCTTCCTTACGGCTTCCGAAATGATTTCCGTAAACAACCATACTTACGCGCTTCCTGGAGTTGGTAGTTTCGTAGCTCAGTCGGCTGCAGAAAACAAGCTCGGCAATATTTGGTGGGCGATTGCTTCAATGATTGTTGTTGTTCTTGCAATTGACTTCTTCCTTTGGAAGCCGCTTACTGCATGGTCGGAACGATTCCGCATAACTCAAAGCGCTGCGGATGAGGAGCGACACAGCGCGATTTTGACTTTAATCCGTCATTCGCACGCTGACGAAGTAATAAGTAAGCTGTTTTCGCCAATTCGCGAATGGCTTGATCTTGTTACTCGCCCGTTCGGTCGCACAGGCTCTAAATGGCCTCGCAAAGCTTCTCAGCGCAAGATTGGCGACTTAATTTTCAATATTGTAATGATTGTTCTAATCGTGGCTTGTGCGGCTCAAATGCTGTACTTTGTAGCAACTCGAACCGGCTTACAAGAGTTTGCTACTGCCGGAGTGTTGGGTGCGTTGACTTTTGCGCGAGTTGCAGTTCTAATACTTGTAAGCTCGCTTATTTGGGTGCCGGTTGGCGTGTATATTGGCATGAATCCTAAGATTTCGCGCATTATGCAGCCGGTTGTGCAGATTTTGGCTAGCTTCCCAGCGAACTTTGTGTTCCCATTTGCAATGATGTGGTTCATGGCTTGGCACATTGACCTCGGTTGGGGAAGTATTATTTTGATGGCTCTTGGCACTCAGTGGTACATTCTTTTCAATGTTATTGCCGGCGCAAGCGCTATTCCGGACGATTTGCGCGAAATGACGCGTAGCTTCCGTTTGAATAATGCGTTACGTTGGAAAACTCTTATTTTGCCTGCGATTTTTGGCTCTTGGTGCACGGGCGGTATTACTGCTGCCGGCGGTGCGTGGAATGCGTCGATTGTTGCAGAAATTGTTGAATACGGTAAGAATCACATGGAAACTCAAGGTTTGGGCGCGTATATTACTTCCGCTACTACGAGTGGTAATTCTGTGAAAACTCTTGTTGGCGTAACGGTTATGAGCTTAATAGTCGTGTTGAGCAATCGACTGTTCTGGACGCCTTTGCAAAGGTATTCCGCAAAAAGATACGTTCTAAATTAAATCGACTAAATAAATCGACTAAATAAATCGAAAAAACAAAAACCGATAAATTAAGTTTTATAAAAGATTGGCAAATATTATGAATACTTTGAACAAAGAAGTCGAATCGACTACGCAATCCTCAATCACAAGCGATATTATCGACGCAAAGCACATCAGTCAAAGCTTCACTTCCGATAGTGGTACTACTCAGCACGTGCTTCACGATATATCCTTTACTTTACGAGAAGGTGAAATCGTTGCAATTCTCGGCCGTTCTGGAGCGGGAAAATCAACATTCCTTCGTACAATGGCAGGCTTAATTCAGCCTACTGAAGGCACTGTTACCTACCGCGGACGTGAGCTTACAGGACCAAATCCGGGTGTTGCTATAGTTTTCCAGACCTTCGCACTTATGCCGTGGCTTACTGTTCAAGATAACGTTGAGCTTGGCTTGCGCGCTCGCGGAGTAAGTAAAGAAAAGCGCACGGAACTTGCTCTTGCTGCAATCGACGCAATCGGTTTGGACGGCTTCGAAACCGCTTACCCGAAGGAGCTTTCCGGCGGCATGCGTCAGCGTGTTGGTATTGCGCGCGCGTTGGTTTTGCGCCCGGACGCGCTTTTTATGGACGAACCTTTTTCCGCGCTTGATGTTCTTACTGCAGAAAACTTGCGTCAGGAAGTGCTTAAGCTTTGGTCTAGCGAGGAGCGCGATATTAAGTCTGTGCTAATCGTTACGCACAATATTGAAGAAGCTGTGCAAATGGCGGATCGCGTTGTAGTTTTGGGTTCGCATCCTGGGCATTTGATTGCAGACGTTCAGGTTGATTTGCCTCGCCCTCGAGATAAGCACAGTGCGGAATTTGAGTCGATGGTTGATAATCTTTACGCAATTTTGACCGGTTCTGCTCCAGAAAGTTCGTCTGAGCAGGAGAGTGCTGAATCGGATGAAGCGCAGAACCAAACTCAAGTTGCAGATACGGAAGATGCTGAAGATAACGAAGCTGCAGCAATTGCGGATATGCTTATTCAAAAGCATCGTGACGCTGAAGCAGAAGCTAAGCAGAATGAGGATGAGGTTGAGTCTGGTGAAACTAAGGTAGAGCCTGTTGCTGTTCGCTTGCTGCCAAACGCAACTCCAGGCGGAATGGCAGGTTTGCTTGACGTTATTTCGGAAAATCCGGACGGCATTGATTTGGCTGATTTGGCTGCGGATTTGTCGTTTGAAATCGACGACTTGTTCCCACTTGTTGATGCGGGAACAATGCTTGATTTGCTTACTGCAGAAAACGGCCATATTACTATTACTCCTGCTGGTGAAGAATGGCATAACGCCGACATTTTGCACAGTAAGCAAGTGTTTGCGCGTCTTGCGATTGAGCATGCTCCTCTTGTTCACGCAATTGATCAGGCTTTGAGCCGTAATCGTAACGGTAAGCTTCGCGGCGAGTTGATTTTGGATTTGCTGCGCAGTAAGCATACGGATGCGTTGGCTCGTCAGCAGTTTGATATTGCGATTAGCTGGGGTCGTTACGGTGAGTTGTTTGATTACGATGCTGACGACGACGAGTTGACTCGTACTGTTGAAACTGCTCCTTTGGATGGTGTTTCTCGCTAAAAATCGCATTATTAGCGCATTATTAACGCCACAAAACGCGCTACAAAACGCGCTACGAATACGCTACAAAACGCGCTACGAATACGCTACAAAACGCGCTACGAATACGCTACGAATACGCTGCGAATAAGCTACGAATGTCCATTATTGAGCATAAATTTATGTTTTGTATGCTTTCAATAAGCGGATGCCGCATAGTCTGCTTATTAGTAGTCTAGCCTGCTTTTATAAGCTTGTACGGCTTTTATAGACGCATGCGTTTATAAAGATTTGGCAGATGGAAGCCCCGAAAAGCAAACTTTTCGGGAAAGAATGACGCTGGCAATACTGCTGGCGCTAACTATGCGTCGATATGCGGCGGCGATGGAGGAATATCATGGTAAATGCTGTAGAAGCATTTGATGCTAAGCATCTTAAGGCTGCTGAAGAAATCCCAGCTTTCCGTCCTGGCGATACCGTTGACGTCAACGTGAAGATTCAGGAAGGCAACAATTCTCGTATTCAGACCTTCACTGGCGTAGTAATCGCTCGTAAGGGTGCTGGCGTGCGCGAAACTTTCGTTGTGCGTAAGGTTAGCTTCGGCACTGGTGTTGAGCGTCGTTTCCCACTTCATTCTCCAGCTATTGACTCCATTAAGCTGGTTCGTAGCGGTCGCGTTCGTCGCGCTAAGCTTTACTACTTGCGCGCTTTGCGTGGTAAGGCTGCTCGTATTGCCGAGCGTCGCGATAACAGCGCTGCTAAGTAAATTAACCTTAAGGTGAAGGGCTAAATATTATGTCTGATGGCACGCAAATTAGCGATAATCATATTGTTGCTGTAGCGGGTCATGGCGTGGATCCTTCACCGGTTCCACCTGAGCCGGAGGGTCTAAAGCCTTCCGGCTCTAGTGCATCTAAAAGAGCTAAAAATAAGCGTTTTGCGCATGCTCGTCGCAATGGAAGTAAAGATCGTTTTTCACTTCGTGACGCTTTAACGTGGTTTGGTATTCCCGTTTTAGTTGTTGTCCTTATTCGCTTATTCTTGCTGGGCGCTTACACGATTCCTTCCGGCTCAATGCTCGACACTATTCATATTGGCGATTACGTTATTACAACTAAACTTACGCCTAAAGTATTTCCGCTAAAGCGTGGGGATATTGTTGTTTTTGAAGATCCTGCGCATTGGTTAAGCGGCGAAAATTCCGTAAATGGAGTTGTTGGTAAGGATTTAATTAAGCGTCTTATTGGTTTGCCTGGGGACACTGTAGAGTGCAAGGGCCCAGGCGAGCCTGTTTTAGTTAATGGAGTTCCGGTTCGCGAATCTGCTTATATTCGGCCGGGAGTTGATCCTAGTGCTTTTCCTTTTAAGGTGAAAGTTAAAGCGGATCACGTTTTTGTTATGGGAGATAATCGCGCTAATTCTGCCGATTCTCGCTACCATCGTAACGATGGCGACGACGGATTAGTGCCGATTTCTAAAATTGAAGGAGTTGCGGTATTCCGCTCTTGGCCTTTGAATAGAATTGGCTTGTTAGATGAGCATCACGACGCTTTTGACGACGTTCCAGAAGGATCTGCGAATTAACAAATTCTAAACCAACAAATTCTAAACCAACAAATTCTAAACCAACAAATTCTAAATTAACAAACCGCGCGTGTAAAATCATAATTATGCCAAAAGAATCTTCTAAAATACCGCTTGTGCCGTCTCTTAATTATGAAAAAAATTTGCTTGACGAAGAATACGATTGGGTTATTGGCTTAGACGAAGTTGGCCGCGGATCTTTAGCCGGGCCAGTAATGGTTGGGGCTGCGGTTATTGGAAAAACGCAAGTAGAAGCGCAAAATATGCCAGAAGGTTTAGCCGACTCAAAATTACTTACTGAACATCGTCGAAAAAACTTATACAATCCGCTTCAAAAATGGTGCACGACTTGGGCTGTTGGATCCTGCACTAATGCGGAAATAGACGAGTGGGGTATTAGTTATGCGCTTGGAGTGGCGGCTTTGAAAGCAATTGCAGAAGTCGAAAATAATATTAAAAATTTGCAGCAGAAAATAGATCCGCAGTCTAAAATAGATCCGCAGTCTAAAATAGATCCGCGTATTGCAGCAATACTAGATGGCCCTTGCGATTATATTGACAAGGTCGCCGACACTTTTGACGCACCATTCGTGCCAATTCCGGTAAAAGTGAGTACGCTTGTAAAAGCCGATCGTCAGTGCGCAAGTGTTGCGGCTGCTGCGGTTTTAGCAAAAGTTACTCGAGATGAGCTTATGGTATCTCTTGCGGAAAAACCGCAGTATAAAGCTTACGATTGGGCAAGCAATAAGGGCTACGGTTCGCTGGCTCACCGAAACGCAATTAAAGAATTTGGCCCTAGCGATTTGCACAGGCTTTCATGGCATTTGTAAGCTAGGTGAACGCGGCATTTATAAGCGGAGGTGCGCATGGTAAAAAGTGAAGAAAAGCGAGCGTCAATGCTCGACGTTGCGCGCGCAGCTGGAGTGAGCCACCAAACTGTTTCTCGCGTAATAAACAACTCTCCGGACGTTTCTGCCGCCACGCGAATCCGCGTATTGCGCGTAATCGAACAGCTCGACTACCATCCTAGCAATTCCGCCCGCGCTTTAGTAACCAAGCAATCGCGCACTTTAGGCCTTATTATAGGCGATTCAACCAGCACTTCGCGCAATATTATTGCCCCTATTGAAGCTCAAGCAAAAGCTCGCGGACTTTTTCTTTCTGTAGGAATGGTAAATGAAACATTGTGCGAACCTAGCGATATTCGCGCACTTTGCGAAAGTTTCGAAGAACAAAATGTTGACAGTCTTATAGTCGATGCTCAAACTGACGCAATTTTTACTTCTCTTTGCAGAACTAGTATTGTTAAACCTTGCGTTTGCATTACGTCAACGCATGGCGCAATAAGCGCTCATGAAGGCATGAATATTTTGCATCGTCACGCTAGCGTAGACTGCTCTCTAATAGGCGTAAATCAGCTGCGCGCAATGAACGATATTGTGTCGCTTATTGCGCAGTACGGGCATAAGTCGGCTATTTATTTAGCTGGCCCTGCTCAGTGGCGTGCTTCTTCAACTCGACTAATTGCGTGGCGCTCGCTTTCTGCTTCTCAAGGAATTCATTCGTATATTGTTCAGTGCACTTCGTGGAAGTCTTCGGAAAGTTACGCTCGAATGAATCACACCTTAGAAAAATTTGGTATTGACGGAACCTCTCTGCCTAGTGTTGTTGTTACTTCAAGCGATGAGCAAGCGGTTGGGGTTGTGCGCTCTCTTTATGAGCACGGTTTGAAGGTTCCGGGAGATGTGAGCGTTGTAGGTTTTGGAGACATGCCTGCGATGAGCGACTTTTTCCCGCCTCTTACAACTGTAAGTCTCGACATGCAGCAGCTGGGTTCTTTGGCTGTGCGCGAGGCTTTGCGACTAATGCATCATGGGCCTGAGCCTGCGTTTCCAGACATGGCTCATGGAGTTGGGCAAATTCCTGCGCAGGTTGTAGTTCGCTCCTCACTTTCTGCAGTTCTAAGATAGCTTGAAAACGGCTTAAAATCGCCATAATTGCGCGTTTGACGGCGTGTTGATGGTGTGTGTGCAGCGTAATCTTGAAGGCAGTTGGGATTGTTATTTTTTTGAAGGATTCTAAGAATAAGGAAAAGGATCAGGAGATGATAAATCGCTGTTTTGCGTTCGTACCAGGCATTAAGCATTTAGTTGCTTTAAGGTCGGCGTGCCTTGCGATTTCTTATCTTATGAACATCGCGTTTGTTTACGTGTGCGTTGGAATGCTTTCGCCTGTTCTTAGGCCGGTGCGCTCGGTTGGCACTTCCTTAATGAATTCTGTTGAATTTACTTCTTATATTATTGCGCTAGTTGCTATTGTTTTGCTGAAATACGCGGTTTTTCACTGGTCTTGTACAATATCTGCGGATATTGAATCTCGTATATCTATGCGTTTGCGCCCTAAAATGTTGCACGCAATGCTTTCGCTTCGTTCTGCAAATATTAATGAGACTAGTGAGCTTGCGTCGCTTTCTGTAAATGACGATATTGCTGCGCTTCAACGTTTTGTTGCAATATTAGTTCCGCAAATTGTAGCTGCTATTCCTATTCCGATTGTTATTGCGGCAGTGCTTTTTACTGTAAATCCTGCTATAGCTGGTATTTGCGCTGTATCTGCGGTATTTAATATTGTTTCGCTTGTTCTGGTTTTGTTGCTTGGTTCTAAAGTGTGGCGTTGTATAAGCGCATTTTTTGCTTATATTATTGCCGGTGCTGCGATTGTTGCAACGGTTTGGCTGTCTTCTGTAAAAGGTGTTGGTCTTGCGGCTGCAATGTTGACTATGCCTTTGTTGATGCTAAGCGTGCAGCCTTTAAGAACTGTTAGTAAGTACATGCATGTTGTGCGTAATGCGGTTAGCGGAATGAGTCATGTTGAATCGTTGTTGAAGATGGTTACGGATTCTTCTGCTCCAATAGCGTTTAGTGATGATGGTTCGACTTTATCTTTGCCGGATGGTGCTACGAATATTGCGTTGCGTATGCGTTGCGATGTTCCTGCTGGTAACGGCGTAAGTAACGACGTAAGTAGTGACGGAAGTAACGGCGGAAGTAACGGCGAGTTTGAGCGATTGTCAATAGTTACGCGTTCTGGCGAACTGCAGATTGTGCCAAGTAAATATCATCCTGTTATGCGCGATAGCATTCTTTCTGGAGCTGGTTTTAATAAGTCTGCAGACGTATTACTTTCTTACAGCGATCGTTACGAAACCCAAGAAGCCGATATTTCACCATTTGTTGTTTCTGACGCCTTTGACGCAAACGCGCGCGCATCCTACTTGCCGTTAAATGATGCTACTCCTGGCGCTCTTGCAGACATAGTTACGCTCGTAAGTGAAAGAAGTCACTTATTTGCTACAACCTTGCGCGAAAACCTACTTTTAGCTGCCCCTTCTGCTACAACAACTGCAATGTGGGATGCGTTGCGTGCAGTTAAAGTAGATGGCGTTGTTTACGCGGATTATGATGGCTTAGACGTACCTGTTGAGCGTTTGCTTAACAATACTGAAGCTGCGTATAATCCGGAAGATCTTAAGCGTCGTATTATTCTTGCGCGCGCTCTGCTTCGTCGCACTCCTGTTTATATTTTCGACTATTCAGCCGAAAACATTAGCGAGACTGAGGCTTCTAAGCTTACTAAAATTCTTCGTCGTGTAGCTCGTTCCGCAAATGTAACGGTGTTAATGCCGAATGATTTTGGCGTTGACGCAGCGGACGCAAAAGTTACTGTAGAAACTTATCATCATATTGCGCGCGCGAATGTGCGTGGGTCGAATAAAATTCAGAATAGTATTGCGGCTGGCAGTGTTGGCAGTGTGGCTGGCAGTGTCGATAGTGTAAATGGCAGTGTCGGCAGCAACTCTGGTAGTGCTTCCTACAGTATTGCGGGCGCATCTTTCGAAAATCAAGCGCAAAGCGTTTCCAGATTCAAGCGAGTTCTTTTCGCAATTGTTTCAATGCTAAGCACGGCTTTAAGCCTAGCTTCGGCAGTGTGTATTCCTGTAACTATTGTTGCCGCAATGTTCGCTGTTGCCGGAAGACCAATATTCGGTTTTGGAATGCAGCAGTGCGTTTTAGTTGGCGTCGTTTGTATGATTGTTCGCGCGTTAATTCTCGTGCTTTCTTTTGCTGGGGTAGACGTGCACCATTTGCGTTTGCATAAAGCGCATATAAGCATGAATGTTGGCATGGTTTGCGCAGTTGTTCCACTTCTTGTTGTGCTTTACTACTTTGACGCAAAACTTTCGTACGTTGCAATTTGCTCGTGCGTACTAATGATGTTCATTGCTCCTCAATATCTTATTATTCGCTCAAAGCATATTGTGAATAAAGTGCGCGCGGAACAGCATGAAGTTGAATGCGAAGTAAGCGATATTGAGCTTGGTATTGACGAAGTTCTAGCTTTTAGGCAGGGCGAGCACTGCGTTAAGCGATTGGTTGAGTCTATGCGCAAAGTTTCGCAGCAAAACATGCGTTTAGCGCGTAAAACTGGCGGAGTTTCAGCATTCGTTATTGCGCTGTCTCTTGTTAGTATTGCTGTTGCGGCGGTAGTTGTGTCCAATACTATTCATCCAGTTCCGGCAAACGTTCCAGCCTGGAGCACCGTATACGCTGTTATGGCAATGGTTTTGCTGGTGATTATGATTCAGCAAGTGGTGGATGTTGTTTTGCAGCGCATACCTGCTATTGTCAACGCAAAAAGTGTTAATGCGAAAAGTGTTAATGCGAAAGCAAGTAAAAAGCAGTAAGTAGGGCTACGTGTTAAGTTCTCGCAGCCGTAACCGCAGAATTTCGCGCAATAGAAAATTAGCCGCGCTTTTTTGGGCTGTACTTCTTGCGGCACTATTCGGAATTGTTGTTGGCCTAGTGCTTCCTAAAATCAACAATAATGTTGCTAGGATTACGGGAGAATATGAGGCAACTGGCGAAGCTGCTAGGTTTCTTAGAAAGCTGCGCGTTGCTAGGCCGCATCGTTCAGGTTACGAGCGTCGAGTATTCGGGTACAGAACTACCGACGACGATGGCAACGGCTGCGACGTTCGAGAAGATGTTTTAGCGCGCGACTTAAAAAGTGTGCAGTATAAGCAGGCTGGTTCCTGCAAGGTGCGTTCTGGTTTGCTGCGCGACCCGTATACCGGGTTGAATATTCGTTTCGTGCGCGGCCGTAAAACAAGCGCGCTCGTTCAAATTGATCATGTTGTTGCTTTACAAAACGCTTGGGAGTCCGGAGCGTGGAATTGGACGAGAAAAAAGCGACTCAAATTTGGTAACGACATGATGAATTTGCTGGCTGTCCAGGGGGCGGCGAATCAGGAGAAGGGTTCAGCTTCCGCAGCTTACTGGCTGCCTTCGAATAAGTCGTTTAGGTGCGAGTATGTTGCGCGGCAGATTGCAGTAAAGTACAAGTACGGGCTGACTGTAACGCGCGAAGAAAAAGAGAGTATGGCGGGAGTTCTGCACAACTGTTCCGCGCAAAAGCTGCCAAACTAGCGCACGCGACGACTTGCTTGAGTTTTGCGAGGGTTCTTGTTTAGTGTGGCGCGAGTTTTGGGGGATTTCTCTCCTCGAACGCGCGACGACCTGCTTGAGC
>CAMYED010000013.1 GCA_947254595.1 uncultured Gardnerella sp.
TTTTAGCATATTGCCGTCGTGCACCTCAATTAACAGTCGTAATTCTTGCTTTTCCATTTATTGCTGCTTTTTACTCATGCAATTTGCCTATATTAGCTACTTTTAATGAGCAAATTTATAATTTTTCGCAACGAATTTTTGATTTCTTAAATCTTGATTTCGATATTTCAATAAGTATTAGTCTTGGCAAAACTATTATCGCTATTCTAGTTTTATATACAAGCATTATTTCTTTGCACAATATGGCTAAAGATTTGCGCGACGGAACTTTAGGTATTGATTTGCTAGCTTTTGTTGCGTTGCTTTCAACGCTTTGTATTGGCGAATTTTGGGCAAGTTATTTGATTGTTGTAATGGTTTGGACGGGAGAAGCGATTGAAGATTTTGCGCATATGAAAGCCCAGCGCAATCTGTCTCTTTTAGTAAACGCAGCTCCTCAAACTGCTCATCTTATGACTTTGCCAGGTATTGAGCATGGAATGAATAATAATCAAGCAAATGATGAATCCTACGAACCGCCATGTTTGAGTGAAAATCAGTGCAAGCCCATCTCGTGTGTTCTATGTAATCATTCTGAATTTAGAAAAGTTGATTCCGCCGACTGCCCAATAGCCTCAAAATTACAGCGCTACACTACAGTGCCGGTTGATGAATTAAAGATAGGAAACGTAATTATTGTGCTTCCCGGCGAAACTGTGCCAGTTGACGGCGAATTACTAAGCGGTTCTGCAACTTTAGACACAAGCGCTATTAACGGCGAATCCGTGCCTCGAGAAGTGTTTGCAGGAGCTGCAGTGCTTTCAGGCTGTGTAAACGGCGGCGTTGTGCTTATTATGCGCGTAACAAAATTGTCCGCAAATTCGCAATATCAAAAAATAATGCAGTTGGTTGAATCAGCTAGGTCTTCTAGGGCAGCAGTAGTTCGTTTTGCGGATATGCTTTCCGTTCCATTTACGGTATTGTCATTTGCTATTGCTGGAATTGCTTGGGGCTTTTCTGGAGACGTATTGCGATTTGCGCAAGTACTGGTTTTGGCAACCCCATGTCCTCTGCTTATTGCAGTTCCAGTTGCTTGCATGGCTGGAACGGGACGCTTAGCAAAACTTGGCATAGTTGTAAAAAGTCAGGATGTTCTGGAGCAATTAAGCCGAGTAACAGACGTATTCTTCGACAAAACCGGAACGTTGACAGTTAAACAGCCGCAAGTTGTAAACGTAGACGTAATCGACACTACGCAGAATGCTGATCGAATTGTGATGCTCGCAGGTGTACTAGAAACTTATTCTCAGCACATACTTGCCGGCGGTATTGCTAAAGCAGGTTCAGTTTTGTGGGAAAGCACGCATCCATCTTTAACTCCGCAACTGCCTAGTGTTCGAGAATATCCTGTAGTGTACGGCGTGCAAGAAACCGCAGGCCAGGGCATTCAAGGCGTTGTTGATGGAATTACAGTGCGCGTAGGCAGACGAAAGTATGTTACGGAAAACGATGCGAATCAGACTGTATCTAAAAAGCTTGCAGCGGACGAAATGGCAACCTACGTTTCTTTTGATGGCGTGCTGGTAGGAAGAATCGTATTAAAAGATGTGCCGCGCGATAATGCAAAATCGACTATTGATTCGCTGCGCTCTTTTGGCGTAAAAACAATCGCAATGCTTACCGGCGACGGATTAGCGGCTGCAACAACAATTGCAAAAAGTGTTGGAATTGATACAGTACACGCAGATTTGTTGCCGCAAGATAAGTTGATGTACTTAAAACAAAGTCATGCGAAGACTTTAGAAAACGGAAAATCTTCTGCAGTAACAATGATGGTTGGTGACGGCGTAAACGATGCTCCTGTGCTCGCAGCGGCCGATATTGGTGTAGCTGTAACTGATGGCACCGATACAGCTGCGTCTGAGTGTGCTCAAGTTGTTATTATGAACAACGATATTGCGTCAGTTGCTGGCGCAATACGTGTAGCAAAACAAACTAAGCGTATTATGGTTCAGTCAGTAATGATTGGAATTGGTTTGGCAATCGTGAGCATGATTTTTGCAGCTTTTGGATTTATTCCAGCGGTTGTTGGCGCAATGATGCAAGAAATAATCGATGTTATTGCAATTATGTGGGCATTAACAGCGCTGCGCGAACGCAAGTAAATTATTCTTAACCATAGTTACTTGGGTATGTTATAAGACGAAACAATGCGCTAGTCTAATTATGAAAGCATACGAGTTAGCTTCGCCTATTAATAATTAAGCTGGAACGTAACTTATTTTTTGCAGCGTACAGATAACGCTTTTTAGTTACGTAGCTTTTATAGGAGCAACCTATGCTTGTAGGCCGCGCAAAATAGCGCGAAAACGGCGAAAAGCGCCGTATAATACAGCTCAATATGGGGATAATAATGGAAAAAAATAAATTAAACGAAAATGTTTCACGCGAAACATCTCAATTGCGAATTGCAGTAATTGGTGCAGGCCCTGCAGGAGTGTATTCTTCCGATATTTTCTTGCGTCAGCTTGCTAAGCGTGGTGAAGAATTAGGTCTTGGCACAAGCGCTCGCATTGATCTTTTTGAAAAATTGCCTGTGCCTTTCGGCTTAGTGCGTTACGGAGTGGCTCCGGATCATCCAAGTATTAAATTTATTGCTGACGCGCTTGAAAAAACTCTTGATAATCCAAATATTCATCTTTATGCAAATGTTGAATTTGGTAAAGATATTACTTTAGAAGATTTGCTGCAACGCTACGATGCAGTGCTATTCGCAACTGGTGCTGTGGAAGATAGGCCGCTTCGAGGAGTTCCAGGAGCCGATTTAGACGGAGTGTACGGAGCTGCAAAATTCGTAGAATGGTACGACGGATACCCAACTAGCAAGCGCACGTGGCCGCTTGAAGCCAAAGAAGTAGCTGTTATTGGCGGCGGAAACGTGGCAATGGATGTTGCTCGTGAGCTTTTGCGAGATCCTGATTATTTGCGCGCACATACGGATATTCCGGACGACGTGTACGAAGGATTGCAAAAAAATTGCACTCAAACCTTGCATTTATTTATTCGCCGAGGTGTAGCTCAAGCAAAATTCTCCGTGCAAGAATTGCGTGAAATGGAAAAGTTGTCTGGAGTGCAAATCGTCATAAATGAGGATGATTTTGAGCTAGACGATGAAACGATAGAAGTTGCTGGTAACGATAAGCTCACGCGCCAAATGGTTG
Source organism: uncultured Gardnerella sp. (assembly GCA_947254595.1). Classification (GTDB taxonomy): domain Bacteria; phylum Actinomycetota; class Actinomycetes; order Actinomycetales; family Bifidobacteriaceae; genus Bifidobacterium. The sequence goes on from CAMYED010000013.1 coordinate 3,201, forward strand.
AGGAGCTTTTTGCGATTCGAGACATGGCAGAAGATATGGAAGACGGCGGAAACGTTGATTTTGAAGGCAATCCTGCAAACCGACGTTACGTTATTCACTTCAACTCGGCTCCGGTAGAAATTGTTGGAGAAAATGGGCGAGTGAAAGCAATACGAGTTGAGCGAACTGTAACGAGCGCGGATGGCACAATGTCTCGCACAGGTCAGTTTGAGGAATATCCAGTTCAAGCCGTGTATCATGCCATTGGCTACCATCCTGCCGAAGTTGAAGGAATAGCTTACGACGAAAAGCGCACGTTGCTCGCGAATAATGACGGTAGAATCGTAACTTCTGCGGAAAATGGTGAGGTGCGCGAACGCTTGTACGCTACCGGCTGGGCTAAAAGAGGCCCTGTTGGTTTAATTGGTTCTACTAAATCTGACGCGCTTCTTATAGTCGATCGAATGCTTGAAGATTTAGCTAAAACCGGTCTTATTGCGAAAGATCGTAACGAAAATTCTATTGACGAATTATTAGAATCTCGCTCAATAAAGCATGTTGATTATGCAGGTTGGAAGCGCGTAGACGATTACGAGCGTGCTTCGGGAGCTAAAGAGCAGCGCACTAGAAAGAAAGTAGTTTCAGCAAAAGAACTTTTAAGCATTGCTCTAGGCAAGTAAATTAGAGCACGGCAGTTCAGCTTGTAGTGAGTAAATACGCAGCGTACATTCAGAAAAATTTAAGTTATTTTTATTAAACTTACTCACATGTTGAAGGGCGTAAGAGACTATAACTATAACAGCTTGAAAGCCGCGCTGTTTTTTGGTGTTGTGTGGCTTATTCTTGCGTTGTTTTGGGTTCTTTTTGGCGCTCGACTTGCATCTTTAATCTGGTTTGTGCCAATAGGCATTCTAATAAGCGTAGGTGCCTATTGGTGCTCCAGTAAATTGCTTATTTTCACTATGCGAGCTGTTGAAGTAACCGAAGAAGATGAGCCGGTTCTGTACGGAATAGTTAGAGAACTTTCCGCACGAATTGGTAAACCGATGCCGCGCGTTATGGTTTCTCCCTTTGAAAGCCCAAACGCATTCGCAACCGGCCGCAGCGAACGGCACGCAAGTATATGCTGCACTCGCGGATTAATAAATATTCTTAACGAGCGCGAGCTTCGAGGCGTAATAAGTCACGAATTAATGCATATTTACAATCATGACATTTTAGCTTCAGCATTAGTTACCGCAACCTCAACAATTCTTACATACGTTGGTTCTTGGCTTGTGTATGTAGGAAATACTTATAATCGCGACGCCCGCAAATACTGCAAGTTCATTGGTAAAGGAATTAATATTCTTTTTGCTCCTTTGGCGTACGTTATTATGAACGCAACAATTCCAGGAACTCGCGAATTAGACGCAGATAAAGACGGAAGTGAAATAACAGGAGATTCTGCCGCTCTTGCGTCGGCGTTGAATAAAATCGCGTATGGAATGAAACTGCACGAAATGAAATCTACCGCAGGATTGCAAGCTGTAGCTTCGCTAATGATTGTTAAGCCGTGGGAAAATAGTGAGTCTGCGCTTGTGCGACTTTGCGCAGTGCGACCACCTATTCAAGATCGCATAGTTAGACTTATGCACATGTCTGCATAAGAGCGCGGTGCGCGTTGCTAATGCAGCGTAACTGGTATTTTAGTGCTTTCGTATTTTTATTTGTATTTACACTTTTATTTGTGTTTTTATTTGTGCATAACTGATTTTTCACTTTAGATTGCACTTAAGTGTTGAAGCAGTAAGCAGTGCATGATACCCTTAAGTGGTTGCAGCAGTATAGCTTGCGACTATTTGCGGACATAGTTCATCGGTAGAATGGAAGCTTCCCAAGCTTCAGAGGCGGGTTCGATTCCCGTTGTCCGCTCCACTTGGAAAACGTTGGTATATCAACGTTTTTGGCTTGTTTTTTATGTCTCAATGTGTGCTTAATTGCTTAATCGCTCGCAGCTATTCAGTCGAGTGGATTCCGGCATTTTCGTTACGTGCATGTACAGCGAATGTCGTGAGAATAGCAACGCTACTAAATCACAGCACAATTGAGATGCAAAATAAACCATGTGACTCGCGCGTATTGGCAGTTTGTATAGTCTTTATAGAAAGCGCCTATAAAACTAGCGTACTTTATAGGCGTAATCTATTCTTGATTACGAAAAAGAAAACGCATTAAAGTTCGATTAATGCGCAACAAATGTGCAACGAATGCGCAAATAATATATTTAGGAGAACAATATGAGTCTTATGAACACGCATATTCTTCCATTCAAAGTGAATGGCTATAAGAATGGTAAATTTGTTGAAGTAAGTGATGCCGACGTACTCGGCAAGTGGGCTATATTCTTCTTCTACCCAGCAGATTTTTCGTTTGTTTGCCCAACCGAGTTGGAAGATTTAGCAAACCATTACGAAGAATTGCAAAAGCTTGGCGTAGAAGTATATTCCGTTTCTACGGACACCCACTTCGTGCACAAGGCATGGCATGACGATTCCGAAGCAATTGCAAAAGTAAAATACACGATGTTGGGAGATCCTTCCGGAGCGCTTTCTCGCAACTTTGACGCATTGAACGAAGATTCTGGTTTGGCGCATCGCGCAACTTTCTTGGTTGATCCGCAAGGAATGATTCAGTTCTTCGAAATGACAGCTGATGGCATTGGCCGCAATGCTGATGAGCTTCTTCGTAAAGTTAAGGCAGCTCAGTATATTGCAGCCCACCCAGGCGAAGTTTGCCCAGCAAAATGGGAGCAGGGCGAAGAAACCTTGGAACCTTCCATCGATTTAGTCGGCAAAATCTGATTTATCTAAAATCCAAATATTGCGTAGGAAACTACAATCGTAGCTTCCTACGCAACCATATTTATTACGTAAACCTACAATCAATATTGCTGAAAGAAGTAAAATTTATGTCTCTGCTGAATACATCATTGACTAATCAACTCGCGGAATTATTAAAGAAAATGGTTTCTCCCGTTGAACTTGTAGCGTATACGGATTATTCGGAAACATCCCAAAAAGTTCGTGCGCTACTTAATGAAGTATCTCAACAAAGCAGCAAAATCAGCATTGTTGAAGGCAAACAAGCAGTAAACCAGACTGGCACAATACGCAAACCAAGCTTTGTAATTAGGCGCGTAGAAGCTCAAAATAGTCAAAACGAAGAAAATGAAGTATTCGTGACCTTCGCAGGCTTGCCTCTTGGACACGAATTTAGTTCGCTTGTTTTAGCACTGCTGCAAGTAAGCGGATATGCTCCGAAAGTTAGCGAAGAACAGCGCAACGAAATACTAAAACTCGGTTCGCACAACATAACAACCTACATGTCGGTAACTTGCTTAAATTGCCCAGAAGTTGTGCAATCACTAAACACAATTTCAATAATCAACCCCGCAATTAAACATACTGCCGTAGAAGGTAGCGCTTTCAGAGAAGAAGTAGAACGCCTTGGCGTAATGAGCGTGCCGGCAGTATTTGAAGACGGAAAACTCATTTCTTCCGGACGAGCAGGAATAGACGAACTTGTGGCGATACTTGCATCTAGCGAAAAATCTGATGGGAATAATCGCATTTCGGCGGCAAACGCTGCGCTCGCAGAAAAAATGAATGCGCAAAATCCGTACGATATTGTTCTTGTTGGCGGTGGCCCTGCAGCTTCAGCTGCTGCAATTTACACTGCGCGCAAAGGTTTGCGCACGGCTATGATTATGGATCATCGTGGCGGGCAAGTTGTAGAAACTGAAAGTATCGAAAATCATATTTCGCAAACGCATACTACTGGCGCTCAGCTAGCCGCAGATTTAACTAAACATATTGCGCAATACAATATTGACGTTTTTACGCCTGATTGGGCAGATTCGCTTGATTTAGCTAAAGAAGCATACGGTTTGCACACTATTCACGCGCATTCGGGCGGTGCGTTGAAAGCTCGTGCCGTAATTGTTGCAACCGGTGCAACCTGGCGTACTTTGAGCGTTCCTGGAGAAGACGAGTATCGCAATAAGGGAGTGTCGTTCTGCCCTCATTGCGACGGTCCGCTTTTCAAAGACAAGAATGTAGTAGTAGTTGGAGGAGGCAATTCCGGAGTAGAAGCAGCGATTGACTTAGCTGGTATCGCAAAGCACGTTACTGTAGTCGAATTTATGGATACGCTTAAAGCGGATCAAGTATTATTAAATACTTTGAATAATTTGGCAAATACTGAAGTTATTACGAGTGCTGCTGTAAATAAAGTTGAAGGTAATGGAAATAAAGTTACGGCAGTGCATTACTTAGATCGAAACAGCGAAAATAATTCTGAATCTAAAGAGCATGTTATTGAAGCGGACGGCGTATTCGTACAAATTGGTTTAGTTCCAAACACTAGCTGGCTGGAAAACCAGTTGCCTCTTAATAAGCGAAAAGAAATTATTACAGATCGTGCTGGACGTACAGAAATTCCAGGTATTTTTGCTGCTGGAGATTGCTCGGATGAGCCATATAAGCAAATCGTTACAGCGTATGGATCGGGCGCAAATGCAGCCTTGTCAGCGTTTGACTACATTATTCGCAATCCGCAAAATAAAAAATAAGTTTTCTGCATAGCAAAATTTTTATTTAATAAAAGATTTAATAAAAGAGGTGGGCGGATTATGAATATTAGAGCATTAGAATATCTCATAGCCTTTGCGCAAGAAGAAAGTTTTACTAAAGCTGCTGCTCGCATGAATGTTTCTCAACCAACTCTTTCAACACAAATTAAAAAGCTTGAAGAAACATTGGGCGTTGAACTTATTGAGCGAACTCCTGGTAAACAAATTTTGACTCCTGCTGGTCGCGAAGTTGTGTACTATGCCAAACGCATTCAATCAGACATGTCTCATATTCGGCAAGCAGCAAGACGTGCAGAAGACCCATGGTCGTCGACGGTGGTTTTAGGTGTTTTTCCAACATTATGCCCGTATTTATTGCCTCGCATTATGCCTGTGCTGCGACGAGTGAAACCGAATCTTGCCATCCGTTTTGTAGAAGAAAAATCGGCAAAGCTTATTGACCTACTTAATAGTGGTCAAATTGATGCAGTTATATTAAGCGAAAGATTGAATGAGTCTTCAATAAAAACGTGTCATATTTTTGATGAAGACTTTTTGCTTGCGGCTTCTACAAATTCTGCATTCGGGCATGAAAGTAAGCCGGTTGAGCTTTCTGATTTGTCAACTCAACGTGTGCTTTTGCTGGAAGATGGACACTGTATGCGCAGAAGTATGCTTGATGTGTGCCAAAAAGTTGGTGCGAAGCAGTCTGAGTTTAGAGCTACCTCGTTAGAAACGTTGAGATATATGGTTGTTGGTAGTCGAGATGTAACGTTACTGCCGCGTTTGGCAACAATTCCGCCTATTGTACAACCAGCCGGCTTAGTTCTGCGAGAGTTCGAAAATCCTAAGCCTTACCGCTCATTGTATTTGAATTGGAGATCAGCTTCTCCAGTTGACGCGATTATGGAAGGATTGTGCAAAATAATTGCTTCCACATGCGCTGATCTGCACAAAAAGTAAAAGTGCGCTACGTAAGTTGCGAATCAGTGTTGTGGGGTTATAGGGGTTATAGGCCTTTGGCTTATAGCCCTAAATTTTAATGTAGTCAAAAAAATTTAACCCCGGCGTCTGTGCGCCGGGGAAATAAAGGAGAGAAGAAAAGAAAAAGAGTAATTTTTAGGTGCTCCGCACCTGTCGTTTTGTTCGACACTATTATAAAAACACATCAGGCTGGATAGTACAGTAACACTGCCTGATAGTTTCCTTAAAATTATCTACTTTTCCTCTGAAATTCTCACTTTTATAGCATATTTGCTTGTGTTAAACGCTATTCGCTTAAATCAGCACGGTAAAAATGCTCGTAGGACCGAGAAGGAGTTGGTCCGCGCTGACCCTGATAGTGTGAACCATTAACAGCGGATCCGTACGGGTTTTCGCAAGGAGAACTTAACTGGAAGAAGCACATTTGCCCAATTTTCATTCCCGGCCAAAGCTTAACCGGCAAAGTACTCACGTTAGAAAGCTCCAAAGTAATGTGCCCTTCAAAACCTGGATCAATAAAGCCAGCGGTGGAATGTGTCAAAATACCAAGACGTCCAAGCGAGCTTTTACCTTCCAAGCGTGCAGCAATGGTTGCGTCGAGTTTCACGTACTCCCACGTGGCGCCAAGAGCAAACTCTCCTGGATGTAAAATCCACGGTTCGTCTGGAGCAACTTCAAACTGCTCAGTAAGCTCACCCTGATTTTCTGCAGGATCAACATACGTGTAAGCGTGATTGTTAAATAAGCGGAAAAATCGGTCAAGACGCACGTCAATTGACGCAGGCTGCACCATTTCCGGGGTCCATGGGGTCAAATCAATGTGTCCCTCATCATGAGCTTTGAGAATGTCGTGATCGGACAACAGCATAGCGTCAAATCTCCTTGTGGTGTATCAATACATAAAAAACTTCATTGTTCGCACGAAATATTTTGTTGCTTATTTTGTGCGAAAATTGCAATACTGCCAATTGTAGCGCGTGCCGGGGTCTGTAATTATTTAGAGAAAATATAATAATAGGGAAATGCAAAACGCGGCGCAGAAACGTAGAGAATGTAATAATCTACGTACCGCACCGCGTATGCGCAAAATAGCTATTTTACTTAGCTGGATATTTAGCTAGTTATCTAGCTCATTTTATTAATCTATTTTATTCCTTTATACTAGGCAGCCATTGTTAAAGATGCTTTTGCTTTACGCTTAGCTAGGAAGCGAAGCACGCATTTTCGCAACTCAGAAGCTATTAGCACAATCATAGAAAGGCCAAGGCATTCAAACCATTCAGTTAAGCTCAAAGGCACAGTGCCAAACGGCTCGTTTAAGAACGGTATGTAAATTACAGCCAACTGAAGCACTACAGAAACTGCAATTGCTCCCCAAAGCCAACGGTTCGCAAACAACCCGACAAACACACTTTGCAAATCAGAACGCGATGCTAGCGCGTTCAACATTTGCGCAAACACAAGAATTGTGAAGCCCATAGTGCGAGCGTGAGTAAGCTGCATTGTGTGGTTCATAACTCCAACAGAACGGTCCGTGAACAAGCCTCCAGACAAATGCATATCCATGCCAATTAACGTAACAGCAGCCATGATTATGCCAATAAAAACAATATCGGACCACATTGGCCTGTCAATAACACTATCCGTGAGTTTTCTAGGTTTCCTGCTCATAACGTCATCAGTTTGCGGGTCAACGCCCATTGCGAGCGCAGGAGCTGCGTCCGTAAGCAAGTTGATCCACAAAAGTTGGGTAGCAAGCAAAGGCAATGTTACACCAACAGAATTAGGCTCCCTAATTCCGAGCACGCCGGCAAAAACAACGCCGCCAAAAACAGTGAAAACTTCACCAACGTTGGAACTTAGCAAGTATCGCAAGAATTTACGAATATTATCGAAAATTCCGCGCCCTTCGCGCACGGCAGCAACAATAGTAGAGAAGTTGTCGTCAGCCAAAATCATTTTGGCAGACTCTTTCGTAACTTCCGTGCCTGTAATACCCATCGCAACGCCAATATCCGCAGACTTTACTGCAGGAGCGTCGTTTACGCCGTCTCCAGTCATAGCAACAATGTTGCCTTGACGCTGCAAAGAAGACACAATAGCCAACTTGTGCTCAGGAGCAACTCGTGCATAAACGCTTGTATTGCTGATTGCTTCATCAAAAGCAATGTTGTCGTCGTCGCGCGAAAGAAGTTCATCAAGCTCGTCGCCTGTAAGAGCGCGCCCGTCTTTGCCAACAATTCCTAAATCTCGAGCAATACGAGTTGCGGTAAGCGGGTGGTCGCCTGTAATCATAACAGTGCGAATTCCAGCGCGATGAGCTTGAGCAACGCTATCTCGAACCTCAATTCGCGGAGGATCAATAATGCCGACCATGCCGTTCCAAATTAAATCAGATTCCAGAACGTCGCTCTGCTCAGCAACATCCGCAATCTGGCCTGCAGCATTAGCAACCATGCCGTCAACCTTCGCAAGACTATCCACTCCAAGTGGACGATACGCCATTGCGAGAGTGCGGTAAGCTTCTCCCGAAAGTCGCTCGACAGTAGCCAAAATATCTTCGCGATCTCCATTAGTAAGCGGGCGTACAGCACCAGCTACAGCAATACGCGTGCAGTAGGAAAGAAGAACGTCCGGAGCGCCCTTAGAGCAAACAATCAGATTTCCAGAATCGGAACCATCTTTTACAACAACAGACATGCGCTTACGTTCAGAAGTAAATGGCACTTCCGCAACGCGAGTTAAGTGCGCGTAACGCTTATCTGCCTTAGTTTTGCGGGCTGCAACTATAAGCGAAACTTCCGTAGGATCTCCAACCGGCTGCCAGTTTTTAGCAGACTCGTCGTAATGCAAGTTACCATCGTTAGCCAAATAGCCGGAGCCTAACGCTCCAAGAACTTCTGTAGCAAGTGTTTGTGGCACTGCTAAATCAGCGTCAGCAGAATCAAGAAGCACCATTCGACCTTCCGGCTTATACCCGCTGCCGGTGAGCTGAACTTCACCGCTAGGAGTGATTACGCGTTCAACAGTCATCTCATTGCGAGTTAATGTGCCCGTTTTGTCGGAGCAAATAACCGAAGCGGAACCAAGCGTTTCTACAGAAGATAACTTCTTAACTACAGCATGATGCTTAACCATGCGTTGAACGCCAAGAGCCAGCACAACTGTCAAAACTGCAGCTAATCCTTCTGGAACTGCAGCAACTGCAAGAGAAACGGAAAGCAGAAGCGAATTAATAATATCTTGAACTGTGTTGAATCCTTCAAGAAGCCACATTGAAGCTAATACAACAACCGCAATAACGCACACGGCAATGCCAAGAACTTTAGAAACTCGAACCATTTCACGCTCAAGCGGAGTGGATTCTTCGTCGGATTTAGAAAGCATATCCGCAATTTTTCCAACTTGAGTGCGCATGCCGGTTGAAGTTACAATAGCGCGTCCAGTACCTTGAGTTACGGCAGTGCCATTAAACACCATGTTTGCACGATCGCCCAAAGCTTTCGCAGATTGCAAAGTGTCTGGGCGTTTACTTACTGCTACAGATTCGCCCGTAAGGCTTGCTTCAGCAATACGCAACGATGCTGCAGCAATAAGTCGGCCATCTGCGGAAACAGCGTCGCCTTCGCCAAGTACAAGAACATCTCCCGGAACTACTTCAGTAGTGTCGATTCTTATTACGCGACCGTCTCGAAGAACGGAAGTTTGCGGAGCGCTCATTTTAGCAAGAGCTTCTACCGCTTCTTCCGCGCGCGACTCTTGAATGTAGCCCAGTACAGCGTTGGCAATCAAAATAATGATAATAACAATGGAATCAAATGGAAGAATCTCACCATCGTTTTTACCTGTATTTTGCGCGCGCTCTACAAACCACGCAATTGCAGAAATAACAGTAGCTGCAATCAGCAAGTAAACGAGCGGATCTTCAAACTGTTCAAGAAAACGCTTCCACGCAGGCTTTTTTGGAGCTGCGGCGAGCGCATTTGGACCAAACTGTTCAAGTCGGCGAGCTGCTTCTTCGGAACTTAAGCCGTGAGTTACGTCAACGTGAAGCGCTTCTGCTACTTGCTGAGCATTTTGTAATGATGGATCCTGATTATTAACATCAGTTGAGTTATTTTTGGATTGATCAATGACGTGATCAACCATATTTTCCCCCTTGGGAGCGCCGCGGAGTAGTCAGCAATTGCGGCAAGAACGCTACCTTAAGCGGCTTACTGCAACTGTTGCGCGGTTGTGGATTATTGCAGCACTCTTGCGAATCAACATAGCATATTTTGCAAAAAGTTTATCGCAAAAATTAAGTACTTTTCTATTATGTCATAAAACGCGCCGAGCTTAGAATCAGCAAACTTTACTTGCTTAAGAAAGCTATTATTAGCAATGCCTCGGGGGCATGTGAGAATAGAAGTATGACTACGAAAAAAGGACCGACCAAGGGGTCGGGTGGAAAACACCGTAACGCATTGCGCGGCAAGGGGCCTACGCCAAAAGCTGAAGATCGCGTGTATCACAAAGCTTATTTTGCTAAAAAGGCTGCCATTAAGCGTACGTTTGCAGATCCGCGATTGGCTGCAAGACGAAGGGTAGATAAGTTTGCGTCTGATTCGGATGAGTTGGTTATTGGTCGCAATTCTGTTCTTGAGGCGCTTCGAGTTGGTGTGCCGAGTATGCAATTGTATGTGGCTAGCCGAATTGAGCACGACGATCGCACGCGAGAAATTGTTAAGCTAGCTGGAATGCAGGGATTGCGCTTGCTGGAAGCTGACCGTTTGGAGATGGATCGTATTGCTCGCTCTAGCAACCATCAAGGCATTATTTTGAAAGTGCAGCCGTACCAGTATTACTCTTTGCAGGAATTGGTTGAGCGTGCGGAAAAGAAGGCGCGAGCGATGGAAGCTGCAGATTCTGCTGCTGCTCGAATTAATGCTCGTCCGCTATTTATTGCTTTGGATGGTGTTACTGACCCGCAAAATTTGGGTGCTGTTATTCGTTCTGCTGCAGCTTTCGGTGCTAACGGCGTGATTTTGCCTGAGCGTAGAAGTGCTTCCGTAACGGCGGCTGCTTGGAAAGTTTCTGCAGGCGCTGCAGCGCATTTGCCGGTTGCTCGAGTTGTGAATTTGAATAAGGCAATTCAGGGCTTGCGTGAACGCGGATGGTATGCGATTGGTCTTGACGGCGGCGGAGATAAGCTCGTTGGTGAAACTGGTTTTGAGACTGATCCGCTGGTTGTAGTTCTTGGTTCTGAAGGTAAGGGCATGAGCAGGCTTACGCGTGAAGTGTGCGATGCTATTGCCGGAATACCAATTTCTAATGCGGTTGAGTCGCTTAATGCTTCAGTTGCGGCTGGAATCAGCTTGTATGCTGTAGCAAATGCGCGACGTTTGGCTGCGTTACAACAAAATTGAATAACGAAACTGAAAACTAAAACTGAATAACAAAACTGAAAATTTGATTTAAGTATTCACGCTCGCATACTTCGCTATTTTTGCAACTTTGCCGCATGTTGGGATGCTGCATTGTTTATATGCGGGCGTGATTTTGTTTGTAAAATGAAGGAAATTATGAACGAAAATACAACTATAAGTAAATCAACTATAAATAAATCAACTAAAAATATATTATTTGCAAACGCTCCACGCGCACTTACTTTTACCGCGTACATTGTCGTTGTTGTTATTGTTATGTGTTTTCATGAACCGTGGTTTGACGAAGCGCAAAGTTGGTTGATTGCGCGAGATTCATCCTTTGCTGATTTGCTTACTCTTCGTCCGCATTACGAAGGGCATCCTCCGCTGTGGACGCTTCTACTTTCTATACCTGCAAAAACCGGAGTGCCATACGAAATTGGTCTTAAAGGCGTACAGCTTTTGTGTGCAGCTTTGCTTGGGGGATGGCTTATTTTCCGCGCTCCTTTTAATCGCTTATCAATAGTGTTGCTCCCATTTACGTATTTTCTTTGCTTCCAATACGGTGTTACTTCACGTCCGTATGCGCTGCTTTGCGCTGCTTTGTTAATGGTTGCACATTATTGGGAACAGGCTGATTCTAAGCCTTCTAATACGTGGAAACTTGCCCTAAGCCTTATGCTTATGTGCGCAATTAGTGCTTATGGAGTGGCTATTGCTGCGGGATTCGCTCTCGCATGGATTGCGCGAACAATTCAGCTTGCCGGAGTTAAGAATTTTGTTTCTGCAGTATTTTCTAATGTTAATCGTTTGATTAGCTGGGTACTTCTTGCTTTAGTTGGCGTTGCTAGCATTGTTTGCATTTGGCCTGCTGCTAATGCTTTTGGTTCCAGAAAAACATTCGACGGTAATTCGCCGTTAATGCAATTCTTATCGTTTATTTTTGTGATTCCGTCCGAAAGTGCGTTTACTGCTTTCGCCGGTGATGTTTCTTTGAGGCGAATGGAATTGGGCGTATTTGCGAGCGCTATTTGCGTGATTATTTCGCTTATTATGTGGGCTTTTGCGTTGCGTATTTCTTACCGCAGAGGCATGCTCGTATCTCTTATTCTTCCATACCTCACTTTTGCGGCTGTTGCAACGCAATATTTCACTTTGCACCATGCTGGAATTGTTTTCGTATTCTTTATTGCGCAATTGTGGATGCTAATTGCAAAGCAGCCTCTTGATTCTAAAGATATTCCCGCAATCTTTACTAAAATACTTAAACTTGTTTCGCATAATAAATTTGTTAATAAGAAAACAGTTACTTTCATACTTATTGCAGTATTGTTAGCTCCTAGTTTGATTTGGAATGTGTTTGCTTGCGTTAATGATATTCGATTTGACTATTCCGGATCTCGTGCGCTTGCGCAATTTATTAAGAACAACCATGCTGAAAATAAGCGTTTCGTAACTTCTTGGCTGCATCAAGACGAAAAAACCGACAAATCTGGTAAAGTTATTTCCCCAGAATTTGAGGATGTTCACCAGTATTCTTGGCAGCTTATTACGGCGAATCCTTATTTTGCAAAGAATCTTATTGATTGCAGCTATAAAAACAGCTCGTTTATTACAAATGAGCATCCTAGCGAGGATCAAGCGTGGAATGAAATGATGGAATGTAAAGCTAAGAAAGAGCCGCAGTTCTTTGTAACCAACTTGAACGAACCGTGGTACTACTTTGTTGCATTGGACTACAATATTGAGCATTACACTTCGCATATTATTGCTAAAACTAAATCATCTTGGAAAGCAAAACTTTCCGAAGAAACAGTTACGGTATACGAGCGAAAAAGTAATGTTGCGAAGCAATAAATAAAGTGCAAATAAATAAATAAATAAATAAATTAATAAATAAAAATGCGCCCCGATTGTAAGCAGTAACTTACTTTCGGGGCGTTTTATTTAACAATCTGAATTATCGTGCGATTAATTGCGCTAATAAATTACAGATGCTATTCAATTTACCAGAAACCAAATGGATCAAAGATTCCGCCGTCGTCGCCATCGTCATCTCCACGTTGCTGCAAGTCGTAGTCGTCGTCATCATTAGACTTGTTGCCGCGCTTTCGCAAGGAACGTGGATTTTGATTCTTATTCGACTTCTTTTCTTTACGGTTAGCGCCCGTTACAGTAGCTTCCTCCTGGTTGAAAGTAACAGTCAACTTCAGGGTGTTTCCTGCGCGAACTACCGTAAGAGTTGCTTTTTCGTTGAAAGCAGTTGCTCTTACGTAACCAAGAAGCGCGTAATTATTTGTAACCGGCTTATCGTCGAAAGCAACGATTGTGTCTCCAGCTTGTAGACCAGCTTTAGCTGCAGGAGTTCCTTGATTTACAGAAACAACTTGCGCACCGCCGCGAGTAATGCCATTTGACTCGACTGCTACGCTCTTAATCATGATTCCCAAAGCAACGTGCTTAACTGAACCTTTTTGAATGATCTCAGAAACAACGCGCTTTACTAAGTTTGCAGGAATAGCAAAACCGATTCCAATAGATCCTGCAGTTCCAGACTGCGTTGAAGTTGCTGCAATAGAGGAGTTAATGCCAATAATTTGGCCTGCTGCGTTAAAAGTTGGGCCTCCAGAATTGCCTGGGTTAATAGCCGCGTCAATTTGTACAGCATTAGTTACGATTTCAGAACGGCTTTGATCGTCCATAACGGAAACTGGGCGGTTTAATGCGGAAACAATGCCGGTAGTGGCAGTGTCGTCATATCCAAGCGGATTACCAATTGCCATAACCGGTTCGCCAACAGCTAGCAAATCTGAATTAGCAAACTGCGCAGTTTTCAAATTACTTGGCGGATTGTCGAGCTTAAGAACTGCCAAATCTGTAGTCTTATCTGCGCCAACTAAAGTTGCTGAATACATTTGACCGTTAGAAAGCGTAACCTGAATTTGATTAGCTCCAGCAATTACGTGGTTATTAGTAACAACGTAACCTTTTGGATCTATTATTACGCCGGAGCCTTTGCCCATGCCTTTATCTAAACGAGTTTGAATAGAAACAACCGCGCCGGAAACGTTTTTAGCAACATTCTTCCAATCCGGAGCTGAGCCGCCTTTAATTATTGCGGTTCCTGGGCCGGAAGTATTCGAGCCAATTCCGGATAATGATCCTTCTTGAGGCAGGGCAATAAGACCTTGCGAAACTGCAAAAGTTAGTACAACAACGCAAACAATAGCCGAAATTGACGCGGAGAAAATAGCGATAACAACGGGGGAGAATGTGCTGTTTGCTTGTGTATTGCGTTTTGCTTGGCGTTGCGCATTTTGCTTGGCGTTGCGCTTAGCAGCAGAACGGTCTGCGTGCGGGTTTGCGTGTTTTACAGGCTGATTTGCGGGACGTTTTTGAGGCTGAGTGTTAATCTCATTGTCCGGATATTCTGCGTCTTCTGCGTCTTCTGCGTCTTCTGCGTCTGTTGAATCTTCTGTAAACCTTGCGTCTTCTTCGTATTCGTACGGATTACCAAAATTGCCATTTTGATTCGACGGATTGTTGTAAGGATTCTGCTGCCCAGCATAAGTTTCGTTTTCAGCGTCTTCGTGCGATTGGTTTGAAGAAGCAGCTTGGGCAGCATTGTTTACTGGACCATACGCGCCAAATTCTGGAGCAGGACTGTAAGTTTGCGTGTTCTGAGCAGGTTTAGCATTGTTCTCCGCTTGAGCTTGGAATTGCGGTTCCGGTTGATGCTCTTGCTGAGGTTGCTGTGGTTGCTGAGGCTGCCCATTTTGCCCAACTTGCTCAGGTTGGAAGTTTTGCCCAGACTGATAATGCTGATCCTGATTAGAATAGGATTCGTTATTACCGTTTTCATTGGATTCTTGCTGATTTGCTCCGTAAATATCGTCAGCCATTAATCCTCCTTACAAAATACTCTTAGAAAATAATAATAAACCATGCCATCGTATATGCTGCTCGTCAGGGCTTCTAATAAAGTAAAAGATATGACAAGTCTTCTTGAACACCCACGCGGAGCCGAGCCTGGGAAGCCTGGTGACCGCAAAGAATTTTCGTTTACAACTAAAACGCGACTTTCTAGCACTGCTGAAGGCAAAGGTCGCGACGGCGCTCGCTATGGGCGCACAGGCGTAATCCACACTCCTCACGGCGATATTCAAACTCCGGCTTTTGTTCCGGTTGCAACCCAAGCTGCAATGAAAGCAGTATTGCCAGAAACAATTAAAGATTTAGGCGCACAATGCATGCTTTCTAATGCTTTCCATTTGTATGAGCGTCCTGGTGCAGACGTTTTAGACGAAGCAGGCGGCTTAGGAAAGTTTATGAACTGGGATAAGCCAACTTTTACGGATTCCGGCGGCTTCCAAGTACTTTCTTTAGGAGCAGGTTTTAAGAAGACGCTCGCAATGGACGTTACTGGCATGAAGTCCGATGAAGTTATTGCAGACGGCAAGGAGCGAATGGCTTTTGTTGATGAGGACGGCGTAACATTTAAGTCCCCTCTAAACGGAGCTAAGCACCGATTTAGTGCTGAGATTTCTATGGGTATTCAGCATAAGCTCGGTGCGGATATTATGTTTGCTTTCGACGAGCTTACGACTTTAATGAATACTCGTCGATATCAGGAAGAATCAGTTGAGCGCACATTCCGTTGGGCAAAGCGTTGTGTTGCAGAGCATCAACGTCTAACCGAGGAGCGCGTTGGCAAACCTTACCAGGCATTGTATGGTGTGGTTCAGGGCGCTAATTATGAGGATTTGCGCAGGCATGCAGCTGAGCAGATTGCTTCGCTAGATTTTGATGGCGTTGGCATTGGTGGCGCTATTGAAAAGCGCATTATTGGTGATACTTGCGCATGGATTTGCGACGCAATGCCTGAAAATAGGCCTCGTCACGTTCTTGGAATTGCTGCAGTTGACGATATTTTTGCTTGCGTTGAAAACGGTGGAGATACATTTGATTGCGTAGCTCCAGCTCGCTGCGGGCGTAACGGCGCAATTTTCACTCGTCGCGGAAGATACAATGTAAAGCGCGCTGAATTTAAGCACGACCAGCGTCCGCTTGAGGAAGGTTGCGATTGCTACACATGCACGCACTATTCTCGAATGTATGTAGATCATTTACTGCGCGCTCGCGAAATGAACGGCTTTACGCTAGCAACTATTCACAACGAACGTTTCTTTGTGAAGCTGCTTGACGATATTCGTGCTTCTATTGATGGCGGATATTTTGAGGAGTTTCGTGATGAAGCTCTTGCTCATTACTATGAAAATGGTTCAAAAGGCTGAGAGCAATTTTGACCACAAAATGCTAGGCTAAATATTGCGGATTTATATCAAATATGATAGCCTTGCACTTTGTATGCGAACGTGGCGGAATGGTAGACGCGCTGTCTTCAGGTGGCAGTGAGTGTATACTCGTGCGGGTTCAAGTCCCGCCGTTCGCACTTTTTCTTAATGTTGTAAAATCAACGTTTTTAGCTATTCTAGCGCCAAGAAATATCCTAATGTGCATTATTCTGCCAGCCATTCCGCAATTAAAGTGTGCGAGAATAGTTGAGATATTACGTAAATTAAATGAAAATGTGTGATAGACTATATAATTAAATATCGTAAGACGTCAGATGTATTAAAACATAGGTGTTTTAATTCTTACGCTTATTGAGCTGGAAGGAGCTGATATGGAAGAAACATTTGATACTGAAGACAGCGAGATGTCAACGCTGAATCGACTAGCTCTTCTGCAAGCAGGCCCAACTTCCGCTCCAATCCCGGTAAGAAAACGCTGCGACGAAACGATGGATGCAATTAGGTCGCTTATTTTGCGTGAACGTTTGCAGCCAAAAGATATGCTTCCAACGGAGCCAATGCTTTGTAATTTAATAGGCGCTTCAAGATCTTCTGTGCGAGAAGCTATTCGTAAGTTAGAAGCGCTTAATATTGTTGAAGTTAAGCAGGGTAAGGGCATGTTTGTTGGGTCTTTGTCGCTAGACCCAATGGTTGAAACGCTGGCTTTTCGCTCTCTAGTGTCCGTTAATAAAAATTTTGAAGACTTAAGCAATGTTGTAGAAATGCGCAAATTCTTGGATCTTGGGTTTGCGGATAAAGTTGTTGAATCGCTTAAAGGAACAGAGCAGCCAGAGCTTGAAACGCTTTCGGAAAAGATGACTAAAGAAGCGCTTTCTGGAAAGACATTCCTTGAGCAGGATATTGAGTTTCATACTGGAATTTTGCGAGCAGTAAATAATAAGATTGCTGAACAGTTTGTACGATGCTTATGGCTTGTGCATATGGCTGTTCTGCCGCAGCTAGGTCTTGCCGTTTCGGACGAGCTTGAAAAAACAGCTAAAGCGCATGAGCTTATGCTTCATACTGCTATAGCTGGAGACGCTGATGGCTATAGAGAGGCTGTAAATTCTCACTATGAGCCGATTCAGTCGATTTTGCTACACAGACTAAAGAAAAACTAATCGCGCGCGGAATAAAGCGCAAATTAACGTGCAAATAAACGCATAGTTTGATTGACAGTTCTTGTTTGGTGTGGCGCGAGTTTTGGGGGATTTCTCTCCTCGCACGCGCGACGACCTGCTTGAGCGCAGCATTGTGCGCGCGAAAGCAACTCGGAGCGTG
>CAMYED010000014.1 GCA_947254595.1 uncultured Gardnerella sp.
ATTTGCCATGTTTTACTCCTTTCACTAGCAGTCCAGAAAAAGGGGTACATATCAATGTCGCTAAATATCGGCAGTTACGTTACGTAAGTGTGTAGAAAATAACGCAATCACGCTAAATACCGACAGTTTCGTTACAGTCATGTATAGGGAATGTCGTTATGTCGCTAAATATCGGCAGTTACGTTACGTAAGTGTGTAGAAAATAACGCCGCTTTACTTGCTTTACTGCTTACTTGCTTTGACCTTTGCCGAATGCGCGCAACTGAACGCCATTCCAATCCGCGCTTACAGTAAGAGGAGTAGATGCGTTCATGCCAGCTGTTTTAGCTGCAGATTGCACCGTGTTAGAACTTGGGGAACCTTCGCGGCCAGGCTTAGGCATTAGAACCCACATTGGCGCATCGTCATCAAGCATATTTGTTGCATCCATAATGGTGTCCGCAAGCTCGTCTTCGTCGTCGCCATCGCGCCACCAAATAATCACGCCATCAACAGCAGCATCGTAATCTTCATCCACCAGTTCTTCGCCGGTGAGCTGCTCGATGCTTTCACAAATCGTTTCGTCAACATCGTCGTCCCAAAGCCATTGTTGCACAATGTCTCCTGGTTGGAATCCGAATTCCTGTGCATGCTGAAAAGCTATCTGTTCCACGTGACTCAATATATCAAAGCGCCACGAAGTGCGTGGTTGTGTCGGCGTGTATTGCACTTAATTAAGTAGTCTTTCCTTACTTACTCTGCTTTACGTGCGTGTATAGGAAATGTTGGAAAAGTACACGGCAAATGTTCCAAAATAACGTCAAAGCAGACTAGCAGAGACACGCACGCAGATTGGTTACTGCACTAGGGCCTCATTTCGCACATCTTCAGACACGCACGCAGTAACTCATCTGCACCAGTGTCCCAAAACGGGCAAAATGAGACACGCACGCAGTAACTCATCTGCACCAGTGTCCCAAAACGGGCAAAATGAGACACGCACGCAGTAACTCATCTGCACCAGTGTCCGAAGAATGGCCAGCGCGCTAAATCGCAGCGCTCAGGCAGGTCGGAGCGCAAACGCCGGAGAAAAACTACCGCAAATGTTTCACTCGCTTTGCAGCCGTGCTTCTGCGAACAGTGAGTATTTGCTAATTAGTGAACTTTATCAGTATTGCTCTGCAGGCGTTGAGTATTTGTTGATTAAAGAACACTAGCATTCATGCTGCTGCACACATCACACCAGAAACTCCTACCAAACCACAGAACACTAGCGGCTTTACTAGTAGTGGGAGATAGGAATTGCTTGTCGAGCAATATAAAAGCGGAGCGATAGTAGTAGCTTTTTGATGAATACTATTTCCGCAAAAAAGTAAGTAAAAAACTAAACTTAACTATCTTGCCGCTAAGTCCGAATAAGGTATAGGAGCGTAGCGCTGCGAGATAAGTAATTCCTATATCACACAGCCACTCCAGAAAGCGCGCCAGCCAAAACTCGCACACACTACTCAAGAACATCTAAAACAAAAAATCACCACTAAAGAAACTCAAAACGCCAGCAATCAAGCCTTCCTTATCCTCGACACGCCTCAAAAATCGCGAAAGTGACGCAAATCACTACATATAGTTGGTCATCTTTGCGTTTTGCCCTAGATATTGGGCATGAGTTGGGCTATAGTAGAGCGAGTTGTTGAAAATAGTTCCTATTTTGCAACAAGAGAATTTGCTATAAGGAACGGTGTTCAAGAAAGGTCTGTACCGATGCAGGTTTTGGAAGAAACTGATGTCAAGAGCGCAGCAATTAGTATGGATGATGGTGTAGCTGAAGCTCCAGTTTCCCGCGTGCAGGTCGAGAAGCGCGACGGTCGCGTAGTTGATTTTGATCCGCTGAATATCATTATGGCCATTAAGGCTGCTTTTAAGGATTTGGGCAAGGAAGTCGGCCCGCAAGAAGAGCAGATGATTCGCAGCATTTCCAACCATATTGAGGCTGAGATTCAGGATCGTTACAATGGTCCTGCAAAAATTGAGGATATTCAAACGCTTGTTGAGCATGGCCTTATTGAAAATCATCTTTATGAGGTTGCTCGCTGCTACACAAGCTACCGCTTGAACCGAGACATCGATCGCGCAAAAGCTACCGATATTAACGAAGCTGTAAATCGTCTTGTAAATCGTGACGAGTCGCTCGTGCGCGAAAACGCAAATAAGGATTCTAACGTTTACGCCACTCAGCGCGATCTTCTTGCAGGCGCTGTTTCCAAGGCTTCCGCGTTCTCTATGCTTCCTCACGCAGTTTCTAACGCGCACATGAAGGGCGATATTCACTTCCATGATGCTGATTATTCGCCATTTACTTGCATGAGCAACTGCTCGCTTCCTGATTTTGGGGACATGCTTGCTAAGGGCTTTGCGCTTGGTAATGCAATGATGGATAGCCCAAAGTCTATTGGCACTGCTGCAACTCAGGTTACGCAGATTATTAAGGATATTGCGGGCGCGCAGTATGGCGGTCAGACTGTGAATCGTGCCGACGAAATGCTTGAGCCTTACGCTAAGTGCGATTATGAGAAGAACTTGGCAATGGCTCACGCTATGATTCCGGATTCTACGCCGATTGAAGTTGCGAAGGATATGATTGACGGTTTGAAGGCTCAGGAGCCTAAGAATCTTCACTGCTCAGATAGGGATCCGCTTCCTGCTGACACTCCTTTTGATGAAAACTTGAGCGAGCTTGATCAGATTCGTGAGATTTACGCGAAGATTATGACGCGTAAGGCTATTTACGACGCTATGCAAACTATGGAGTATCAGATTAATTCCAACCGCGTTTCTAACGGCCAGACTCCGTTCGTAACTGTTGGCTTTGGCTTGGGTACGTCTTGGTTTGCTCGTGAAATTCAGCGCGCTATTTTGCTTAATCGTATTCGTGGCCTTGGTAAGGATCGTCATACTGCTATTTTCCCTAAGCTTGTGTTTACTATTAAGCACGGTGTGAATGCGGATCCGGGCGATCCGAATTACGATTTGAAGCAGCTGGCTCTTGAGTGCTCTACTAAGCGCATGTACCCAGACGTTGTGTTCTACGAGAATATTGTTAAGATTACTGGCTCCTTCAAGGCTCCTATGGGCTGCCGTTCCTTCCTTCAGGGTTGGATTGATCCGAAAACTGGCAAGGATGTTGAAGATGGCCGTATGAATCTTGGCGTTGTAACTGTTAATATGCCGCGTATTGCGCTTGAATCTCACGGCGATGTGACTCGCTTCTGGAAGCTTTTTGACGAGCGTATGGAAGTTGCTCACCAGGCTTTGCGTTTCCGTATTATGCGTTGTAAGCAGGCAACTCCTGTGAACGCTCCAACACTGTTCCGCTACGGTGCTTTTGGTCGTTTGGAAGCTAACGAGAGCGTGGATCAGTTGTTCCGTAATGAGCGCGCAACTGTTTCTCTCGGCTACATTGGCTTGTATGAGACTACTGCAGTGTTCTTCGGCAAGGATTGGATGCAAGATCACAGCTGGAATGAGGATGGCAAGGAGTTTGCGCTTTCTTTGGTTCGCCGCATGAATAAGCTTTGCCAGCAGTGGTCGAAGGCTGAAGGCTACCATTATTCCGTTTACTCAACTCCTGCTGAGTCTTTGACTGACCGCTTTAACCGCATGGATCGTCAGAAGTTCGGCCGCATTGAAGGCGTTACCGATCACGACTTCTACACTAATTCCTTCCATTACCCGGTTTGGTTGCAGCCAACTCCTATGGAGAAGCTTCGCTACGAGGTTGACTTCCCGTATCTTGCTTCCGGCGGCTTTATTAACTACTGCGAATTCCCATGCTTGCAGGCGAATCCTAAGGCTTTGGAAGCTGTTTGGGATTATGCTTATAAGATTGGCATCGGCTACTTGGGTACTAATACGCCTATTGATCACTGCTTCGTTTGTGGCTTCCAGGGTGATTTTGAGCCGACTAAGGAAGGTTTCCGTTGCCCTGAGTGCGGCAACAGTGATCCGGATAAGTGCAATGTCACGAAGCGTACTTGCGGCTACTTGGGCAATCCTGTTCAGCGTCCAATGGTTCACGGTCGTCACGAGGAGATTGCGCATCGCGTAAAGCACATGTCTGGCGAAACTGGTCACGTGACGCTGGATAATGGTGAATCTCGCGAATGGTATGAGGAAACTAAGTAACTTAAGTAACTTAAGTAACTGCTAAGTAACTTAAGTAATCTACTTAAGTAATCTACTTAAGTAATCTACTTAAGTAATTCTCATAAATAAATAGCGTTTCTTTTGTTTGTTGTTTGGTGATGATCTGGCCGTTAGAATTTTGATTGCGTTTTGTGATTGCATTTTCTAACGGCTGGATTTATTTTATTTGCGCAAGTTACTTGCGTAGATTATTTGTTTTAGTTATTTGTTTTAGTTGATTATTAGTTTTAAGGAGGTGGATATGGCACGCATTACTTTGCATGATTTTGCGCCGAATGACGCGAATCGCGGGCCGTGGATTCCTACCTCGCTTTCTAATAATCCGCGCGCCGGTCAGTGGTCTAGTGAGCGCATGAGCCAGGGCATGGTTGCCGACTATAAGCGCTTTTTGATGACTGACGGCGAGGGTATTCGCTGCTCGCTTTACGTTTCCGGCTGCCCGTTCCATTGCGTTGAGTGCTATAACGAGTCGATTTGGGATTTTCGCGCAGGGCATCCTTATACTCAAAAGCTTGAAGACCAGATTATGGAAGATTTAGCGCAGCCTTATGTTCAAGGTCTAACGCTTCTTGGTGGCGAACCACTGCTCAACACTGGTATTTTGCTGCCTCTTTGCAAGCGTATTCGCGAAGAATTTGGCAATACAAAAGATATTTGGAGTTGGACTGGATACACGTGGGAAGAGCTTATGCGCCAAGGGGAGACACCGGATAAGCTTGAGCTTCTGCGTTACGTTGATATTCTTGTTGACGGACGCTATATGAAGGATTTGCATGATTCGCTTTTGCAATTCCGCGGCTCTAGTAATCAGCGTATTATCGACGTGCCAAAGTCTTTGGAAAATCCGCAAAATCCTCCTGTAATTTGGGAAAAGCTTCACGATCAGGAGCGTTTTATTCCGTCGATTTACGGCAAAGACCGTGCGCAAGGCGAAGGCGACGCTTCGTAATCCTATTGAATTTGCTACTCATACGATATATTTAACAATGTTTGCGGACGATTATAAGAATGCATACATATACACATGTTACGGTAAATATAATTAATCTCGTAACATCTGTATTGCAAACTGCTAAAAGAATTATGCTAACTATGCTCATAAATACTGTAACTAAACGATAGATAGTTTGGTATGTCTTTTCTTTGCATAAATATAAAAGATAGATTATTAATATTAATAGGACGAATGCTTGAATGGTGAGACTAGCAATATTAATACAAGTGTTATCGTCTTTTAATTCCTTCAATTGTTTAAAGAAATAAATAGCTGACGAAATATAACAAAGCAACGTTATTGGCAGTAGAACTACGTGTTTGCTGTTCATATTGTTCCTCGCATAATTGTTGATATTAATAATGGAAATTCTCACTGCAAATCGACACAAATGCCTTTTTGCTGTGTACAACGCCAACTATCTTCGTACTGCTCAATAAGTTTCTTCTTGGGTGTTGGCTTGAGCTTGCAATGATAGTAAAAAAGACATAGATAATGTTACAAAGCAAGTAAGTATTCTATTAATAGTCTTTTTCGCATTCATTACAGTACTCCTTTGTGCATGTAAATAAACCACCCTTATTATATAACTTTTATAAGATGAAATCATCGTCGTTTATAATTTGAATTTGTAGAAGCACTTTTTCGTATGTGATTTGTCTGTATGCTAATATGTCAAAGATTAATCTATTTATGCATTTGGTAATTAAATAACTCAATGCGGGAATATTTCCATGCGCAATAGTTAAAATTTGAGAAGTGATACTATTGAACTTAAGAATCACTTAGGGAAGGGGCGCAATGGCGGGGCAGTCAAAAAAAGATTCGCGTAAAAAAGATAAAAAAGATTATGCTCCTCTAGCATTGCGCACGATTCTCTCATCGCTAAAACGCTACCGACTTCTCGGCGCGCTAACTTCCGTAACAATTATTTTTGAAGCCGCAATGCAGATTATTATTCCGTCTGTAATGTCTAAGCTTATTGATTTTGGAATTGTGCAGCGCTCAAATTCCGCCGCATGGCATTACGGTTTTCAGCTGCTTGTTTTTGCTGCGTTTTCTATGATTGCCGGCATTATTTCTGGCGTTTGTTGCGCACATTCCAGCGCCGGTTTTGGTAGGAATTTGCGTCATAATATTTTTTCGCGCCTGCAATCTTTAAGTTTTTCGGATTTGGATAATTTTTCTACCGGCACTATTGTTACGCGAATGACTAGCGACGTGTCGAATGTGCAGTTTGCTTACCAGCTGATTATTCGTTCAGGAGTTAGAAGCGTTGTTATTATTGCTGCAGCATGGTGGTTTACTTTTTTAATTAGTCCTGCTATTTCGTGGGTTTTTCTTAGTTTCGTACCGATTGTTGGTTTGATTGGGGCGGTTGGTGCTGCAATTGTTGCGCCTGAATTTATGCGAATATACCGCATAGTTGATGAGCTGAATAATCAGGTTGGTGAAAATCTGCACAATATTCGCGTTGTTAAGTCTTACGTGCGCGAACCGCATGAAGTAAGCCGTTTTATGCGAATATCGATAAAACTTTACGAGCATTTTCTTAAAGCCGAGTACGTGCTTAATTATAGTATTCCGCTGTTTAATCTGTGTTTTTATACAGGAATGTTGCTTGTTGCGTGGATGGCTTCGCGCGAAATTGTGGCTTCTGGAAATAATCCTGCGTTTGGCTTAACTACCGGAAATCTTGCGGCATTAGTGGTGTATGCGCTGCAAATTTTATTTGCGCTCGCGAATTTGGTTGCAGTTTTTGTTATGACCGTAACGGCTCGCGCTTCGATGAATCGTATTGCGAAAGTTTTGCAATCTAAAAATACGGAAACTGTTTGCGCACACCCGCTTACTAAACTTTCGGACGCTTCTGTGCGTTTTGAACACGTTTCGTTGAAATATGCGAAATCGAATGATACGAATGATACGAATGATACGAATGAAAATACGCAGGCGGAACAGGAAATTTTACACGACATAAACTTGAACATTCCGTCCGGCGCAACCGTCGGAATTGTAGGTGCAACAGGCTCCGGAAAATCAAGCCTAGCGCAGCTAATTGCAAGGCTTTACGACGTTACTTCCGGCGCGCTTTTTGTTGGCGGCGCAAATATTTGCGATTACGATTCTAAAAGCCTGCGCGAAGAAGTTGGCGTTGTTTTGCAAAAAAATATTCTGTTTAGTGGCACTATTGCCGAAAATCTTCGCTGGGGTAAGGCTTCAGCTAGCGACGAAGACTTGCGAGAAGCGTGCAAAATCGCTTGTGCAGACGAGTTTATTAACAATTTGCCTGATTCTTACAACACTTATATTGAGCAGGGCGGCAAGAACGTTTCCGGCGGTCAGCGTCAACGTTTGTGCATTGCGCGCGCGCTTTTAAGAAAGCCGAAAATTTTAATCCTCGACGATTCAATGAGTGCGGTTGATATGAAAACGGATCGCAAAATTCGCGAAGGCTTAAAAAAGTTTATGCCAGACTCAACGCAAATTATTGTAGCTCAGCGCATTTCGTCGATTGAGCACGCGGATATTATTGTTGTTTTGCAAAACGGTCGCATGCTTTCTTGCGGCACGCATGACGAATTGCTTAAGTCTTGCGAAACGTACCGGAATATGGCGGAATCTCAAGCAAAAAGTAGCGTGCAAACCCAGGAAAATATTGCGGAAGAAGGTGTTGAATAATGGCAACGAATAAAAACACTCATGCAATAAACTGGTCCGCTCTAAAACGCCTCGCCTCACGAGTAATGGTGTATCGCGCAAAAATTTTCGTAATTTTAGTCGCAATCATCGTAAGCTCTATTGTTCAAGCAGTCTGCGCAATGTTCCTACAGTCGCTTGTAGACGTGTATATTCTCCCGCTTATCGGCAAGCATAATCCGGATTGGACGCCGCTTTTACGCATGATAATTTTCATGGCAAGCGTTTACGCGGTTGGAGTGTTCAGCAGTTGGCTGTGGAGCAGACTGGTTGCGCAAATTGCCGAAAGTGTAATGCGCGACTTACGCAACGAAATGTTCAAACACCAGCAAAAACTTTCGCTTAAATACCTTGATTCTCAAGGCTATGGCGACATTATGAGTCGCTACACGAACGATACAGAAGTGCTTCGCGAAGCGATTTCATGGGCTTTTCCAGACTCCTTCTCCGCGCTAATATCAATCGCTGCAGCCTTCGTGTCAATTATGTGGATTTCTATTCCAGCCGCAGCTTTCGTAGCCGTTTTTACAATTGCGCTACTATTTTTAGTGCGATTCATGCTCAAACGTTCCGGAAAACTTTTTGAACAATTCCAAAGCTCTTTAGGTGAACTTAACAAATTCGTAGAAGAATGTGCAACCGGAAGCAAAGTTATTAAAATTTTTAACCACGAAGCCGACGCAACAAAAAAATTAGATATTTGCGTTGAAAAAGTGCAAAAAATTTCGGCAAGCGCTAATTCTTACGCAAATAACGTAATGCCAATAATCAGCAACGCAAGCTACCTTCTTTACGTGCTTATTGCGCTGCTTGGAGCGTGGGCGGTTTCCGCAGGATTACCAACATTTGGATTAGCAAACCTTGGATTAGCCAAATCAGGCACTTTAACAATCGGAGCGCTAATATCCCTTTTAACTCTTTCACGCGCGTTCATTAACCCAATTGGCGAAATTACGATGCAATTAAATTCGCTTATGATGGCGCTGGCCGGCGCTTCCAGAATTTTTGCGCTACTCGACGAAAAACAAGAATCGGATTCTGGAACAGTCCGATTAGTTAAAGTACGCGTTAAAGAATCTTGCGAAGAGCTTTTACTAAAAACCGAAATTAACGTTCTTAAAGAAGTTGACGAAAAAGAAGAAGGCGAAAATATTTACTGGGCGTGGAAGCGAGATTCTAAAGATAACGGAACGAAAGCTGTTGTGCGCGCTCAAAAATTAAGCGAAATGGCGCAAGAAGTTGTTTGCCACGCAAAACGCGACGCACGCACTTCAAAAGACGGACGCTACACTTTGCTGCGCGGAGACGTGCGCTTTACAGACGTTGTATTCGGCTACGACGCTCAAAAGCCGGTTTTGCATGATATTACTTGGTTTGCAAAACCGGGGCAGAAAGTCGCTTTAGTTGGGGCAACTGGCGCCGGAAAAACAACGATTGCGAATTTACTCACGCGATTCTACGACATTGACAACGGGCAGATTTTGTACGACGGAATTGATGTGCGCGATATTTGCAAAACGGATTTGCGTTACGCTATTGGCACGGTTTTGCAGGATGTGAACCTATTTACCGGCACAATAATGGATAATATTCGCTACGGGCGCCTAGACGCAACCGACGAAGATTGCATTAACGCCGCAAAATTAGCGCACGCAGACGCGTTTATTTCCAAGCTAGCCAACGGCTACAATACAAAGCTTACCGGCGGCGGAGATTCGCTTTCTCAAGGTCAAAAGCAGCTTATTTCTATTGCGCGCGCGGCAGTTGCAAATCCGCCTGTTTTAATTTTGGATGAGGCGACTTCTTCAATCGACACGCACACTGAAGCTTTAGTGCAGCGCGGCATGGATTCGCTTATGGAGGGGCGCACGGTTTTTGTTATAGCGCACAGGCTTTCTACAGTTCGTAACGCGGACGTGATTATGGTGCTTGATCATGGCAAAATCATTGAGCGCGGCTCGCATGAGGAGCTGCTTTCTAAGCGCGGAGAATATTATCAGCTTTGCACTGGCGCGATTGAGCTGGAGTAAAGCTTGATTTTTGGCGGCAACACGCCGAACACGCCATAGCACTTGCATTTTGCTAAGGATTCTGTAAGATAGTGACTCGGCTGTTCAAGAGAACAAAGCCACGGCCCCGTAGCTCAGTTGGTTAGAGCGCCGCCCTGTCACGGCGGAGGTCACCGGTTCAAGTCCGGCCGGGGTCGCGATTAATAGAATACCCGGTTCGCCGGGTTTTTTATTCGTCATGGCTCTGTAGCTCAGTTGGTAGAGCGAACGACTGAAAATCGTTAGGTCAGCGGATCGATCCCGCTCGGAGCCACAACTAACGCGCGACACTTTGTGCCGCGTTTTTTTTTAATCTAACCCGCATCTAAACTAGCTATCATCTAAACTAGCTATCATCTAAACTAACTGACATAGGACGACTTATGATACTTGCTTTTGTATTTATTACGCTGCTTATAATCCAAATACTAATCCGCGCTTATTTGATGATTATGATTATTCGCATGATTCTCGACTGGCTTATGGTGCTGATTCCGCGCCTAAGGCCAAAGGGGGGTTTCGCTTTTATTGCCCGACTTATTTACTTCGTAACCGAGCCGCCTTTGCGCTTATTGCGTAAGTTTATTCCGCCAATTCGTTGCGGCAACGTAAATATTGACGTAAGTTACATGCTTCTATACTTCGTCTTATACGTTCTTCAAATATTATTGTGATTTTAATTAGCTTCTCGAATAAACAGTTAAATAAATTAGTCTGATTTACAGCTCTTGTTTGGTGTGGCGCGAGTTTTGGGGGATTTCTTTCCTCGAACGCCCCGTCCTTCGTCGCTCTGGCTGTTAGGGAATTTTAGTGTGTTCGCCTATTTTTAGGAATGTTGCTTCCTCAGTCCTCTTTTAGTTCTCGTAGAGAAATCCCCCAAACTCTGCATACTAATTCGTTAATAACCGTGCTTTATCGCAGAGATTTTTCGATTTTTCTTCTTCACTCGGCGAATCAGCAGCCTACGGCTCTGCCTTCGGCTCTGACGTTCACCTCGCTCAGTGCGAAAAATCTCAAATCTCACCACACTAATATCCACACAAATGAATGACGACCAATAAACATGAATAATATATAGTTCAGTTTGGCGGGATATAATCGTATTGATTATTGTATTGATTGCACAAAATACTAGGAAAGGCCAAGTATGACTGTTCTTGTTACTGGCGGATGCGGTTACATTGGTGCGCACGTAGTTCACGCCTTGCATAAAGCGCAGCAGAAAGTCGTCGTCGTGGACGATTTAAGCTACGGAAAACCTACGCGAATCGAAGGCGCTCGCCTTTACGGAATGGATATTGCTTCTCCGGATGCCGGCAGGAGACTTGCGCAAATTATGAAGGATGAGAATGTTGATTCTGTAATTCATTTTGCTGCGCGCAAGCAGGTTGGTGAGTCCGTTGAAAAGCCGCTTTGGTACTACCAGCAGAATATTAACGGCATGCTGAACGTTCTTGAAGGTATGAAGGATAGCGGCGTTAAGAAGCTCGTGTTTTCTTCTTCTGCAGCAACTTACGGTGTGCCTCCTGTTGAGGTTGTGCCGGAAGACGTTGTGCCGATGCTGCCAATTAACCCTTACGGTCAAACGAAGCTGTTTGGCGAGTGGATGGCGCGCGCTTGCGAACACACTTACGGTATTCGCTTCTGCGCTTTGCGTTATTTTAATGTTGCTGGATGCGGTCCGGTTGAGCTGGAAGATCCTGCGATTTTGAACTTGATTCCTATGCTTTTTGAACGTTTGCAGCGCGGTAAGGCGCCTGCTATTTTTGGCGACGATTATCCTACACCAGACGGCACTTGCGTTCGCGATTACATTCACGTTTCGGATTTGGCGGACGCGCATCTTGAGGCGCTTAAGTATTTGGATCGCGACGAGCGCAAGTATGATGCTTTTAATGTTGGAACAGGCAAGGGCACTTCCGTTCGTGAAATCGTTGACGAAGTGCGCGAGGTTACTGGATTGCCTTTTAAGGAGACTGTGCTTGACCGCAGGGCGGGTGATCCTCCGCAGCTTATTGGCAGCCCAAAGCGCATTAACGAGGAAATGGGGTGGCATGCGCGCTACGGTGTGAAGGATATTGTTGAGTCGGCGTGGGCGGCTTGGCAGGCGAATCCGGAGCATCATATTGATGTAGCTTCGTGGAAGCAACTTGATTAGCGCAAATCATTAATCGTTTGCTTAAAATTCAAAAACTACGTATTGTCGGCAAATTCTTTCGAATATGCCGGCAATATTTTTTATATTTTATTTTAGAATTCAATGCACTACGCCATTCATTCTGGCATTTTCGTTACGCGCATGTAAAGCAACTAACGCTTTTTGACGCGATTACGTTATTTTCGTTACACACTTGTACAGTCACTGCCGATTTTGCGCACGATTAGAACTGTCAATCAAACTATATTTTTGCGCAATCGGCGTTTTGAAATATAAATTTTCGTATTATTTGCACTAATTTTCTGCGGACGTGATAGCATCGAATAGGTATATACAAAGAGTTGCGTCCCCAAAAGCGAGGTGTAAAGCATATGACTCTGTTGACGCCTAAGGACATTCGAGAGCATACCTTCCAGATTGTACGTTTCAAGGGAGGATATGACGTTGACGAGGTTGACGAATTTCTCGATCAAGTTACAGAAACAATAGAAGCGCTTGGTCAGCAGGCAGTGCAGGGGCTTGGTGCTTCAACGCAATCCCTTGGCCGCGATGTTGCGGGCTTGAATACCAAGATTGCTGAGTTGACTTCTAAAGTAGAGTCCTTAACTCAGGAGAATGAAACGTTACGTAACGCTGCTAAGCAGAATGGCGAATCTAATGAGGCTGCTTCCCAGCTTGAAGCTACTGCAACTAAGTTGCGTGAAGCTGAGGAAAGCAATCATGCTTTGACTACTCAGAACCAGCAGCTTAAGGAGCAGTTGGATGGCTTGGGTGCTCAGGTTGATCAGCTTACTGCTCAAACCGCTCAAGCGGATAATGCAAAGCAGTTGCAGAAGGAGCTTGAATCCGTTACTCGTGAGCGCGACGATTTCCGCGCAAACAGTGAGAATTTGGGCCGCGAGCTTGAAACTGTTCGCCAGCAGCTTGTTGTTACTCAGCAGGAAAACTCTAGGGTTCAGGACCTTACTAAGCAGCTTGAGGAGTCTCGTCAGCGTGAGGAGCAGCTTCGTCAGCAGGTTTCTAAGTTGGAGCCGAATACTGAAACTGGCAGCTTGCAGAAGATTGCTGGTGCTGGTGCTGAAGCTCAGGGTTCGGAGCCGGAGCGCGCTACTGCAATGTTGACTCTTGCTATGCAGTTGCACGATCAGTACGTTGATAAGGGCAAGGCTAAGGCTCAGCAGATTCTTGAGGAAAGCCAGGCTCGTTATAACGAAACTGTTGCTAAGGCGGATGAGTATTCTGCTCGCGCTCACAATGAGGCGGATGCTTACAATAAGCAGACTCGCGGCGACGCTGACGATTATGCTGCTCGCGCTCACAATGAGGCGGATGCTTACTCTGGTAAGGTTCGTCAGGCTGCGGACGACTATTCTAAGCAGACTCACGATCAGGCTGATCAGTATGAGTCCGAAGTGCAGCATCGCGCTGCCGACTACGATTCTACGACTCGTACGGCTGCCGATGCTTATGCGCGTCAGGTGCGTGAGAATCTTGAGAAGCAGACTCAGGTTATTGAGGGTAATATTCAGAGCCTTAAGCAGTTTGAGACAGAGTACCGTACTCGTTTGACTGACTTCTTGCGTCAGCTTGTTGACAGGGTTTCTGACGAAAATGCTTATTCTGCGTTGGATCAGCAGGGCGGCGATTCTGCTAAGCAGGAGTAAGTTTTCCTCCTAAATATTACAGATCGGATAAAAATTGACGCATAGGGATGTGCGTGTGAAACGGCTGCGTACTCGCGCAGCCGTTTTTGCACTTATTGTTTTTATTGGCGTTGTGCTAGATCGCATAACAAAACTTTGGGCTTTGTCCGCGCTTAGCGGCGGGAAAAATATTGAAGTTTTTCCGCACTTGCTTTCTTTAACGCTTGTACGAAATCCTGGAGCATCATTTGGTTTAGGTTCTTCTTTTACATGGGTTATTAGCGTGTTGGCTTGTGCTGCTTGTGGTGCAATGATAGCGGCTATTAAGCGCACGAAATCTTTGTATTGGACTATTGCGCTTGCGCTTGCGTTTGCTGGAGCTTTTGGGAATCTTATTGATAGAGCGCAGTATGCTGAAGGTTTTTTGAACGGTAAAGTCGTAGATTTTATTAATTACGGCTGGTCTGTTGGTAACGTTGCGGATATTGAGCTTATGTTTGCTGGGATTGCGGTTATTGTTCTTATTCTGATTGGGATTCCTCTTTTAGAGCATGCCGATGAGTGACGTTTGTTTTAAGGTTACTAGCCGTTTTGCTGGATTGAGGTTTGACGTTTGCTTGTCGAAATTAATGGGTGTTTCGAGGGCGAACGCAATAGCTGTTATTGACGCTAAGCAAGCGAAAATCTTAGGTAGAAAATCGCAAAAATCCTCCATTTTGCAAGATGGGGATACGATTGTTGTCGATCAAAAAGAAAGTGCAGAACAAAAAGAAGAGCAAAATAATAAATCTAGTAAATCTAGTAAATCTTCTGTATGTAATATTCCAATCATTTACAACGATGACGATGTTGTTGTTGTGAATAAGCCTGTTGGAGTGGCTTCTCACTGGGCAAAAGGTTGGAGCGGGCCAACGGTTCCAGAATGTATAGAAGCAATGGGTATCGCGATTAAAACAACGGTTTGTGATGAGTCGCGCAGGGGGATTGTTAGTAGGCTGGACGTTGGAACGAGCGGCTTAATGCTGGTTTGTAAAACGGATTTTGCTTACGAGGAAATGAAGAAGCAGTTTGCGAATCATACTGTTAAAAAAACTTATACGGCATTAGTGCAGGGAAATTTGGAGCAGAATAAGGCTACTATTGAGGCTCCAATCGGAAGGTCGAAAGTTTCTGATTTTAGGTTTACTGTTACGAAAAGTGGAAAGCCGGCTGTAACGCATTGGGATGTTTTGGAGCGTTTCGGTATTGCGACTTTGGTTAGCGTGAATTTAGAAACGGGGCGAACGCACCAAATTCGCGTGCATTTTTCTTCGATTGGTCACCCGTTGGTTGCGGACGAAATGTATGGGGCGAACCCAGTTTTGGCGGAAAGGCTTGGTTTGGAGCGTCAATGGCTTCATTCAACTATGCTTGAGTTTAAGCATCCGCGTACTGGTAAATCTGTTTCTGTTAAGTCAAATTATCCTTCCGATTTGCAACACGCTTTAGAAGCTATGCGAGCATTATCAAAGTAGCGTTTTTGAATTTTTCAGTCAACTTTCGACTATAGAATATCATCTATGACTCATCCGGAAATCAACTTCGTACATTTACACAACCACACGCACTATTCGCTTCTTGACGGTGCGTCAAAAATTCCTGATTTGGTAAAACGTGCGAAAGAACTTGGTATGCCGGCTGTAGCAATTACTGATCACGGCAACATGCACGGCGCGTACGAAATGTGGAGCACCGCTGTAAAAGCTGGTATTAAGCCGATTATTGGTATAGAAGCGTATGTTACTCCTGAAACTGCGCGTCAAGACAAAAGCCGCGTGCATTGGGGGACGGAAGATCAGCGTGCAGACGACGTTTCAGGCGGCGGCTTAATTACTCACATGACAATGTGGGCGGAAAACGATACCGGCTTAACTAATCTTCTTAAAGCTTCGTCTGTTGCAAATCTTGAAGGCCGCGTTATGCGCTACCCGCGTATGGATAAAGAAGTGCTTTCAACGTACTCAAAAGGCGTAATCGCGTCTTCTGGATGCCCTTCCGGAATTATTCAAACTCGTCTTCGATTAGGCCAGTTTAAAGAAGCTTTACGCGCAGCAGGCGAGTTTCAGGATATTTTTGGGCGCGACAATTTCTTTATTGAACTTATGAATCACGGGCTTTCAATCGAAACGCGCGTAACTAAAGACTTGCTTGAAATTGCGAAAAAACTTAACGCTCCTCTTCTTGCTACTAACGATTTGCATTACGTTCATGAGGAGGATCGCGAAGCGCAGGACGCTATGCTTTGCATTAATTCCGGTTCACGCTTGGACGATCCTGACCGTTTTAAGTTTGACGGTTCCGGATACTATTTGAAGTCCGCTGAGCAAATGCGAGAGCTTTTTAAAGAGTTTCCTGAAGCTTGTGACAATACGCTTGAGATTGCGCGCCGCTGCAATGTTATGTTCGACGACGGCGAAGATGGCGCTTTTATGCCGCAATTTGACTGCCCGGAAGGTTGGGATGAGACTTCGCTATTCCTTAAAAAAGTTGAGGAAGGTTTGGAGCGTCGCTACAACAACAACATTCCAATGGAAGTGTTGAAGCAGGCTGACTACGAGTGTGGCGTGATTTGCCAAATGCAGTTCTGCGGATACTTTTTAGTTGTTGCAGACTATATTAATTGGGCTAAAGCGCATGGAGTGATGGTTGGTCCTGGTCGTGGTTCTGCTGCAGGAGCTATGGTTGCGTACGCAATGGGAATTACCGAGCTTGATCCTATGAAGCACGGCCTTATTTTTGAACGCTTCTTAAACCCAGAGCGAGTATCCTTGCCAGATATTGACGTTGATTTTGACCCGGATGGCCGCGCAAAAGTGCTTGAATACGTGGGCGAAAAATACGGTAGAGATAAGGTCGCTCAGTGCGTTATTTACGGCACTATTAAAACAAAGCAGGCGCTTAAAGATTCCGCGCGCATTATGGGCTACGAGTTTTCAGTAGGCGAGAAAATTACGAAAGTTCTTCCTCCTGCTAAAAACGGCAAAGATATGAGCTTGCACGATATTTTCGACGAAAAATCAAAGCGTTACGCTGAAGCGCGCGAGTTTCGCGAAATGTACGACACGGATCCAGATACGCATCGTATTACGGAAGAAGCAAAAGGTATTGAAGGTTTGATTCGCCAAACTGGTGTGCATGCTTGCGCAACAATCATGGGCTCGGAGCCAATCACAAACACTTCTCCGCTTCTTGAGCGCACTGACGGCACGATTACAACAACTTTTGAGTATCACACTTGCGAAACGCTCGGTCTCGTAAAAATGGACTTTTTAGGTCTTTCCAACTTGACTGTTATTCGCGATACTTTGCGAAATATTAAAAATAATGGAAAAGAGTCGATCGATTATACGAAAATTCCTTTGGACGATAAAGCTACTTATCAGCTGCTTTCTAGGGGAGATACTTTAGGCGTTTTCCAGCTTGATTCCGACGGCATGCGTGCGCTTCTTCGCACCCTAAAACCGGATAATTTCAACGATATTTCGGCTCTTATTGCGCTTTACCGTCCTGGTCCTATGGATATGGATTCGCATACTAACTACGCTAAGCGCAAGAATGGTTTGCAAGATATTATTCCAATCCATCCGGAGGTTGAAAAGCCGCTTAAGGAAGTTTTGGACGAAACTTACGGTCTTATTGTTTACCAGGAGCAGGTGCAGTCTGCTGCGCGTATTTTGGCAGGATACAGTCTTGGTAAGGCAGATGTTTTGCGTCGAGCAATGGGCAAGAAGAAGCCGGAAGTGCTGGCAAAAGAGCAAGTGCCGTTCTTTGAAGGCATGAAAGCGCACGGATATTCTGAAGAAGCTGCGCAAGCCGTGTGGGATGTTTTAGTTCCGTTCTCCGGATACGCGTTTAATAAAGCTCACTCTGCAGCCTACGGTTTAATCTCTTACTGGACGGCATACTTAAAAACGCATTATCCTGTAGAATTTATGGCAGCTTTGCTACAAAACGAGCGCACGAATAAAGACAAAACCGCGCTTTACTTGGGCGAGGCGCGCCGCATGGGTATTCAAGTTTTGCAGCCGGATGTGAACGAGTCTGTTCTCGAATATTCTGCAGTTGGAGATGTTGTGCGCTTTGGCTTGGGCGCTATTCGTAACGTTGGAGATAAAGCAGTAAACGATATTATTGCTGAGCGCGAAGGTGATCGCGGACGTTTCGTAAACTTTATGGACTTTATTAAGCGCGTACCAATCACAGCACTAAACAGACGACTAGTTGAATCTCTTATTAAAGCTGGAGCTTTTGATTCGATTGATTCAAACCGTCGTGCGTTGCTGCAAATTTGTGATCCTGCAATCGACTCTGTAATTGCGCTTAAACGCAAGCAGGCAGAAGGTCAATTTGACTTATTTGACGACCTTGATTCATCTTCTGCGGACGGCGATTCGGGAAATAATGGCATGGGAGATATGCAAATTACTGTGCCTGACGTTGAAGAGTGGGATAAAAAAACGAAGCTTAATTTTGAGCGCGAGATGCTGGGATTGTACGTTTCGGACCATCCGTTAAGCGGATTGTCAGCAGTTTTGGCAGATTTGCGCGAAATGTCGATTGCGCAGCTGGTAGATCGCGCAAAAACTATGAGCGACGGCCAGCAGGTAACTATTGCGGGGCTTGTTACGAGCGTAGATAGGCGAGTGTCTCGTAAAGGTAACGCTTGGGCAATCGTTACTGTTGAAGACATGGAAAGCTCCATACAATGCATGTTCTTCGGAAAAGTTTACGAAGCTTCAGCGCAGGAACTTGCAATTGATCAGGTTGTGCGTATTCGCGGGCAGGTTGAAGTTCGTGACGAAACTGTTTCTATGCGCGCAACAGAATTTGAGGTGCCAACTCTTGAATCGGTTGACGAAAGGCCGCTTACTATTGTGCTTCCGCGTAAAGCTTTAGACAAAGGGCATGTGGCTGAATTAAGTAATATTTTGAGCCGGCATCCGGGATGCTGCGAAGTGCGTTTGGCTTTAATTGACGATTCTGGGCGCGCGCAAGTGCTTACTTTCGGCGACCGTTTCCGCGTGAAACGAGATACGTCATTGTTTGCGGAAATGAAAATCGTATTTGGATCCAACTGTTTGCCAAGCGCGTAAAAATTCTGTATTAATTTGGTAAAATATAAGATTGTGTGTTGCTTTAAGAAGTTACATTGAAAGGGGAGGAAACAACGAATATGTTAAACAATGGTGATGAGCGCAATAGTAACGAGCGCAATAGTAACGAAGCTAACGATGACGATTCAGTGCGCGCATCTTTTACCGACGCTGAATTAGACAATGCGCTCGCAGGCTTTGAAAAAGAATTCCAAGAAAACGAAAATCAAAGCAACTCAAATAACGAAGATTTATTAGACAATTCCAATAGTAGCAATCAAGAAAATAATTCTATTGAAGAAGCAATGCGCGGAATTGAAGAAGCAAATTTTGAAGAAGATTTGCAAGGATTAATCGGCAATAAAGCAAAAGTTGCAATGATGGTTACGTATGTTGAGCCGGCGAAATTACTTGCTGCTTTCTGCAAAATGGCAGACATTAGTACAGCATGCTTTTCGGAAGAGCGTGGCTCTATTGCAGTATTGAAGAATTTGGATGGCAACGGTCCGGAAGAAGATGTGCAAAAATTCGTGGACTTCTTCCGCGGAATGGACGTAATGCTTATTACAAACCGTGCAGATAAATTAAGCGCGAATGTGTATCAATACAATAAAAAGCCGCAAGAAGTAGTGGCGCCATTGGCATTATCGCTATGGTCAAGAACGGTAGAAGATCTTGCAATATGCATGGAAACCGTCGATAGTATTAAAAAACACGGTGTGGAAGTGTACAACAGTGACGATTTGACTAATACGCAAGCAATAAAAATATTTAATAAATATGGCAAATTAGATTAGTCGCTTTCATTCGGCATTTTCGTTGCATGCGTGATACTTTCGTTACGCGCACGTACAGTAACTAACACTTTTCCGCACGATTTCGGCATTTTCGTTACGCGCGTGTAAAGTCGCTGCCGATTTTTAGTTTGCGCGCGTTAGTTTCGTTACGTGCACGCAATGTGCAATTTATTGTTTGGTGTGGCGCGAGTTTTGGGGGATTTCTCTCCTCGCGCGCGCGATGACCTGCTTTCGCGCAGCATTGTGCGCGTGAAAGCAACTCGGAGCGTGAGCTTGCTCGGGTTGAAAGCACGGTGTGCTTTCAACGCAAGCTCAGTAGCGAGCGCGCCTAGACCGCGCGAGCGTTCCTTCGGGCGCTTTATTCTTAAACGTTTTTAA
>CAMYED010000015.1 GCA_947254595.1 uncultured Gardnerella sp.
AAACACCCCCAAAAACACCAAACCCGGGAGTGTCGCACCAACCACACACCAACCACACACCAAACAAAACGCGTAACCCAACAACCAAGTAGCAATAAAACAGAATCAAACAGCAACAAAAACACAGCAACAAAACAAAAACAACAACAAACACGCAAAAAACCCAAAAAACCCAAAAATATAAAACACATAAAATGTATGCGCACTACATACGGAGCAAAATACTCATATATTGTTTTGCATTTTAATTGCGTTGCCATTCAGTTGAGTGCATACCGGCATTTTCGTTACGTGCGCGTACAGCGAATGTTGCTTCTGCGTTTGTGTGCGTTAGTTTCGTTACGTGCGCGTAAAGTCGCTGCTTATTTTTGGAGAGATTCCAACATTTTCCTTGCAGCACTGTAAAGCCATTGCCGATTTTAAGGCTGCGAACGTTAGTTTCGTTACGCATACGTACGGCTAATGCCGTTTCTACAGTCGCTATCGTTATCTAAGAGCGCGCAATGCTGCACTCAAGCAGGGAGTCGCACATTCTTGTATAGGCCTCCCCCAAAAAACTCGCGAAATAACAAATAAGAACTTTCAAAAACTTACAGTTTGACATTTTTCTAAAACTGTGTAATATGCTATAAAAACTAAAAAGCAGTTGGCTGATTTTAGTTACTACAATCAGCTTTACTGCTTTTTACTATATTTACTATTTGCTGTCGCTTCGACGAATTTCCATGCGTATACGAATTTCGCCTAGGCACACTTTTACCTAAAAGGAGGTGTCACTATGAGTGGCATGAAATATGCAATGATCGGTTCGGGAGCTATGGGATATCGCTATGGCGTTTTGTTGCAGGAAACGGCCGGTATTCATGTTGACTTCATTGACGCCTGGGATAAGAACGTAAATAAAGTGCGTGAGCAGGGCGGCGTAATGGTGAGTCGAGACCACGAAAACCGACATTTAGTGCCGATTAATATGTATACGCCGGAAGATTACGATGGTGATCCAGACGTGTGGATTGTGTTTATGAAGCAGATGCAGCTTGCAGAAATGTTAGAGCGTTGCAAGCATCTGTTTAAGGATCATCAAGTTGTGTTTGCTGCAATGAACGGTTGGGGTCATTTTGAAAAGTTGCAACAGTACTTCCCAGATGATCATATTTACGGCGGAACTGCCATGATTGCAACCGTTTTGAACGGCCCGGGAGACGTTGATTTTATTGGTAAAGTCGGCGTTGGAACCATGAATATGTGCGCGCTTAATGAGCAGGTGAGCGATGTTGAGCTTGCTATGCGAGACGACTTTAAGGCCGCCGGATTGAACCCTACTATTACGGAAGATTTCAAGGGCACTTGCATGGCAAAGGTGATTTTTAATTCCGTAATCAACACTTTGTGCACAATGTATCAGATTCAAATGGGCCAGTTTATTTCGTATCCAGGCGCTATGGATATGGCTCGACAGCTTATTAACGAAGCGTACGACGTGTGCGATCGTGCCGGAATTCGTATGGTTAATACGCGTCAGCAGGAGCTGGAAGCTATAGATTACGTAAGTCGCGTGGCAAATCCTTTGCACTATCCTTCTATGTACCAAGATATGAGCCGCGGCCGCGAAACGGAAGTTGACTATATCAATGGCTATATTGCGAAGCTTGGTCGCGAAAACGATTACGTTTGCCGCACTCACGAGTTCTTGACTCACGGTGTGCACTTGGCTGAACTCGCGTTCAAGCTGCATCATCAACAGTGATTTGGAGAGTATTCTACAATTCGTACCATGAATGAGAGGGAGTTGCGGCTCGCAGTTTTTACTGCGGGCCGCTTTTTTGTATTATTTTAACTATAATATTTACAAGTATAACAACTTTCATATAAGCTTGTAAAAAACATGGTAAATATACATGTATTAAGTATGTGCATGGATTGTTTGTAGAAAAGTTAGGTTAATACATATGGTTACGGTAGCTCCAATAAGCACTATGGTTCCTATTAGTGCTTTTAGTAATGGTAAATCTGCACAGGCTTTTGCAAAAGTAAGTTCTGGCATGCCAGTTACGGTGTTAAAAAATAATCAACCAATGTACTTCATTATCGATCGTGAAGATTTTGAGCATTACCAATCACTTGAGGAACAACTTCAAAAGTATATTAAAGAAGCTATCGAAAATAAAAACGAGGAAGCTCGTAAACAAGTTCAAAATCGCGAATTTACTCATGAGTCACATACTGCTTCCGATATGATGGATTACCTAAATGGACTGTGAAAAGAGACGCCTTCTTACAATGGTAAGTAGTGCTCTAGCGTTGCTTGCAAAATCCAAAGATAGCTGAAATATAGAATAGTAAATGTAGGTAATAAAAATAATAAATGGGGAATGTATGACTACTTTTGACAGAGCAAACTTACCGCAATCCGTGCGAACAAACGGCGCTACGCCAAACCCTTGGTGGGCGAATGCAGTTGTGTATCAGATTTATCCGCGAAGCTTCCAAGATACTAACGGCGACGGCATTGGTGATTTGAAGGGAATTACTTCGCGTCTTGATTATTTGGCTGATTTAGGCGTTGACGTGCTTTGGCTTAGCCCTGTTTACAAGTCCCCGCAAGACGATAACGGCTACGATATTTCCGACTATCAAGATATTGATCCGCTTTTTGGCACTTTGGAAGATATGGATGAGCTTCTGGCTGCAGCTCACGAGCGTGGGCTTAAAGTCGTGATGGATTTGGTAGTAAATCACACTTCCGACGAGCACGCTTGGTTCCAGGCTTCTAGGGATGCTTCTAGCGATTATGCGGATTGGTATTGGTGGAGGCCTGCGCGCGAAGGATGCGTTCCTGGCGAGCCGGGTGCGGAGCCGAATAAGTGGGGTTCGTATTTTGGCGGTTCCGCGTGGACTTACGATCCGAAGCGCGGCGAATACTATCTTCACCAGTATTCGCCAAAGCAGCCAGATTTGAATTGGGAAAATCCTGCGGTTCGTTCTGCAGTGTACAAAATGATGAATTGGTGGATGGATCGCGGAATTGACGGCTTCCGCATGGACGTTATTACGCAAATTTCTAAGCATGTTGATTCAGAAGGCCGCTTGCCTGGTGAAGATGGCTGCCAGATTGAGGATTTGCCAGCCGGAGCTGACGGCTATTCTTCTCCATTCCCGTTCTGCTCGGATGGCCCTCGCTTAGACGAATTCTTGCGTGAGATGCGTGCAAAAGTTTTCGAAGGGCGCGAAGGTTTCTTAACTGTTGGCGAAGCTCCTGGAATTTCAGCGCATCGCAACACTTATATAACTGATCCTGCACACAGCGAACTCGACATGCTATTCCTATTCAATCACGTTGATATCGATTGCGAAAACGGTACGAAATGGAATCCTGTGCCGCTTAAGCTTACTTCGTTGAAGCGCGTGATGGCCGATCAGCAGCAGGCTGTAGCGGATGCTGGTTGGGCGAGCCTGTTCTTTAATAATCACGATCAGCCGCGTGCGCTTTCGCGTTGGGGAAGTGAGTCTAGCGACGAGATGCGCGTGCGCTCTGCGAAGGCGATTGCAATGCTTCTTCACATGCATCGCGGCACACCTTACGTGTACCAAGGCGAGGAAATTGGCATGACTAACGCGCACTTTACTCGTCTTGAGCAGTATCGCGATTTGGAAGCATTGAATATGTTTAAGCAGCGCGTAGAAGAAGCGCATATTCAGTCTGCTGAGTCGATGATGGATGCGCTCGCAAAGCGCGGTCGCGATAATTCTCGAACTCCAATGCAGTGGAATGCTTCTAAATACGCTGGATTCATGCCTTTTAATGTCGCATCGAAAAATAACGCGGAGCCATGGATTAGTGTGAATCCTAATTATGTGGATATTAACGCGGCTGAGCAGATGGAAGATTCAGATTCCGTTTACGCTTTTTACAAGTATTTGATTGCTTTACGCCATTCGGAGCCGATTGTTTCTGCTGGTTCTTGGGATTTGGTTGATACGGATGATGAGTGCGTGTATGCTTTCGTGCGCGAACTTAAATCCGATTGCGGAACTAAGGAAGATCCTGCGGAATCTAATGCGGAATCTACAGAACGCATGCTTGTAATGGTGAATATGGCAGAATCAACTGTTCCTATACCTACAGAAAGCGCGCAATTATTGCAGAATCGCGCTTTAGGCAGATTTACTGAAAATGACGTTATGCTTGCAACCTACGACGTAAATCACGCGCTTATATCGCTTAAAAACGGCACGCTTGCGCCTTGGGAAGGTATCGCTGTTATTTTGCAATAGTTTTAATAGCGTTACTTTGCAATAGTTACTTTGCAATAGTTTCGTCTACTAATTTTGGCAGAGCTTTCGCAATATCTTCGCGAATAATACGCTCTGCCAAATAATCGTATTGAGTAGCACCCAAGTTCATTATCGTAATCGGCACTCCAGCGCGCGCGGCTAACGGCACGAGGCTGGCAGCTGGAAATACTTCTAGCGTGGAGCCAATAACCCACAACTCGTCCGCTTTTACAATTGCTTGCGCGCTGCGTTCCATAGCACCTTCTGGGAGTGCCTCGCCAAAATAAACAACGTCTGTTTTTATAAGACCGTTACAAGGCATATTGCTGCGGTATGGCAGAGCGCGCCTGCAATGCGGATCTGGATGCTCGTCTAAATCGCGCATAATATCGGCAGTTTTGTAGCTCGCGTGGCAGCTCATGCAGTGTGATGTTCCAATACTTCCGTGCAAATTCACTATGATGTCTGGGCTATTGCCAGCTTTTTCGTGAAGGGCGTCAAAATTTTGCGTTGCTATAAGGTCGAGCATCCCAGCTTTCTCGAGTTTTACAAGCGCCTTGTGCGCGGTTCCCGGCTGAGCGTTCCAAACAGGCGACTCTTTTTGCCATCGCCAAGAATATATGCGTTCCTCTTTACTGCTTAAAAATGCGTCTATGTCATAAACGCTCATTTGCTCTGGGTGCTTAGTCCAAACGCCGTCCGGTCCGCGAAAATCAGGAATGCCCGCGCTCGTAGAGATTCCGGCGCCCGTGAGCACAACAATGTGATGGTGCGCGCGTTTGTTTGAACTTGTGTTGCTTGTGTTGCTTACGTTGTTCATTCTTCTGCTCCTTCTTTTTACAATCTCTTATTTATTTATTCTTTGTACGCCTTATAAGTGTTATTTAATAAGTATCTATTTATATAGGTTATTTTACATCTCAATAAGCGTTGCTATTCAGTTGACTGCATCCCGGCATTTTCGTTACGCGTACGTACAGGCAATGCCGCTTTTACTGCCGCGCACGTTAGTTTCGTTACGCGCGCGTATAGCAACTAACGCTTTTTGACGCGATTTTGATATTTTCGTTACGCGCGCGTAAAACTATTGCCGATTTTCCGCTAGATTC
The DNA here is from genome assembly GCA_947254595.1 of uncultured Gardnerella sp. Taxonomy (GTDB): domain Bacteria; phylum Actinomycetota; class Actinomycetes; order Actinomycetales; family Bifidobacteriaceae; genus Bifidobacterium. The sequence goes on from CAMYED010000015.1 coordinate 5,385, forward strand.
CGGCATTTTCGTTACGCACGTGTACAGCAACTAACGTATTTAAGTCTATATGCGATATTTTCGTTACGCACGTGTATAGCGAATACCGCACGAATACCCTCACGAATAAATGACGGCACAATTAAAATGTAAAATAAGTTATAGATTAACTGATAGCTACCTGCGATTTTCGAAAAAGTTTTGCAGAACTTGCGCACATTCAGATTCGCGCACCGAGCCAATAACTTCCGGGTATGCACCCACGTGCGGATCTCGCAAAATATCCCACACAGATCCACACGCACCCAACTTTGCGTCCCATGCACCAAAAATTATGCGCTTAAGACGAGTTTGCAAAATCGCTCCAGCACACATTGGGCACGGCTCAAGCGTTACAACTAAAGTGCAGTCAGACAAATTCCAAGATTTTCGCGCAATAGCAGCACTTTTCATAGCAAGCACTTCCGCATGAGCCAAAGGATCCGACTCTTGCTCACGCAAATTTGCTCCACGGCCAATAATATTGCCGCTACCATCCAGCACAACTGCCCCAACCGGAACTTCGCCCACCTCTGAAGCTTCTCGAGCTAATCTCAGTGCTTCATCAATTGCGAAAGTAACGAAATTATCGTTTTTATTCATAGAATCAACCCGCACAATCAACCAGCAAATGGCAATTACTAAATAAGTCCAGAAGTAATATCGTGGGTAACGAACCACTTTTGAATATCGCCAATCTCCTCCAAATGCACAGCATGGTCGAGACCCCGGTACCGCTTTTCCTCAAGCCAAGTGTGCTCCTCAAGCCAAGCAGCCGCTGCAGAAAATTCGTAAGGAGGAATCACAGCATCTTCTAAACCATAACCAAAGAATACGGGCGTGTTTCTCTCTGCCAAATCTTCGTCTTTTAGAGTAACTTCGCTGGAAAAAGCAGGAACATTCGGAGCTATAAAACCAGAAAGCGCAACTGCAGCACGATAGCGTGCAGGATTCAGGCGTAACACGTGAACAGCTAGCGCGGCGCCCTGCGAAAAACCAAACGGAACTACATCGCGGTTGGCTGGAATATTCGTACGCACCCACTCGTCGATTGCTGCCGCAGCCGCGTACATATCGCAATCTAAATCTTCCCGTTGAGGCACGGCGTCATGGAACCAACTGTAAGAGCCTTCAGCAAGCTTAAGCGGAGCACGAAGTGCAATCGCATCATTATAAGGCGCTACTACTCGCAATAAATCCAGTAAATCTTCCTCATTAGAACCCCAGCCGTGCAGCAAAAGCAGCAGTGGATGCGTTGGGTGCGCAGCAGCATTGCCTTGAGAATATTGCGCGTGTGTTACCTTTAGAGGCTCACCAAAATTCCCTGGAATTACGTGCGATTCGCGACCAATATGCGGTTCGTAAGAATTATTTTCCACATTATTGCGATTTAGTTCATCGTTAGTAGTCATTGCTTCACCGCCGCTCGTATAAATAGTTGCATTATAAATTTACAGCATACGACATATGTAAAGTATCTATAGTTTATTTTACAATTCAACGCGCTGTTATTACGTAGTGTGGATTCCGTTATTTTCGTTACGCGCACATACAGCTAATGTTGTTTCTGCGTTCGCGCGCGTTAGTTTCGTTACGCGCACGTGCAGTAAATAACGCTTTTTGACGCGACTACGTTATTTTCGTTACGCGCACGTACAGTCACTGCCGATTCTACGCACAATTCCGGCATTTTCGTTACGCGTGTGTATAGAAACTAACGTATTTATGTCTATACGCGTTATTTTCGTTACGCGCACGTAAAGCGAATACCGCACGAATACTCTCGCTAATAAATGACGGCACAATTAAAATGTAAAATAAGTTATAAAAATTCGTAGAATGTATATTTTTATTTTGTATAGTATCCTTTACTTTGAAAAAACGAAGTATCGCAAATTTAGTACGATTCGATAATTTATCAGACGTCTGATGAATTGTAGCGTGCTTACTGTAACATACGAAGAAAGCCAATTCAGCTGCGATTTCAAGGAGGATATCATGCTGAAAACTGAATTCGTTGTAGGCGCGTACGCATCACTGCCAAAATCACGCGAAGAACAAAAACAATACTACGATTTACTCGAAACTCAAAACTGGGTTTCGGGAACCGAAATACCGTATCCGGGAGATTTAGCAGACACGCAAACTCGAGAATGGCTAGCAAACGCAATCCCATCCAACTGGCACAAAAACACAATAACCGCAATCCCCGGAACAATGCGACATATAAACTTTGATCCGGATCCAGAATTTGGCCTAGCAAGCCCGAGCGAAGAAGGCCGACTTCGCGCAATTTCCTTCTTTAAGGACATTCGTCAAGCAGTAGCTGAATTTGCAAACATTCGTAACAGCTGCGATATTTCGCATATTGAAATACACACTGCACCAACTCGAATAGCGAGCGCAGACGCAATGAAAAAGTCACTGGACGAGCTCGCACAATTAGATTGGCTTGGAGCAAAACTCGTAATAGAACATTGCGACAGATATATTGATGGGCAGAATCCAGAAAAAGGTTTCCTCCCGCTCGAAGATGAAATTCGAATCGCAAAAGATGCAGAAATTGGAATCACAATTAATTGGGGTCGCAGCGTTTTAGAAGAACGCAGCACTCAAGCTGCTATAAATCACGTGCGCGAAGCAAGAAAAGCTGGAGTGCTGCAGGGAGTAATGTTTTCGGGAGCAGGGCCGGACGCTACGCAATACGGGTACGAGTGGATTGACGGGCACTTGCCTATGGCTCCAGACGAACCAGCATCCTTAATGACATCTAAAGAAATTCAAGAAACTACGCGCGAAGCTCTAAAAGACGATTATTCAATCGACTATTTGGGAGCAAAAGTGTGCGTGCCGCAAGATGCTAACGTTTCGGAGCGTTTGAACTACTTAAAGCACATTTACGAAGCTGTAAACACAGCGCAATGCGCGTGAATTACCCAACAAAACAACTAAATAAATCAGCGAATAAAATATATTTAATCTACGGATGTGGCTTATGAACGAAACAGAAAAATCTCGCTCTACATATCTTGCCTTTGATATAGGCGGAACAAAAATAGCCTACGGATTGGTTACATTACCGGAGCCGGCGTGCAGAAAAAATAGTGCCGATAGCGCAAATACTGCAAATTGCGTTATTCCGTCCGTGCAAGAATACAGTTCAATACCAACCGAAGCATCAAAAGGTGGCGAAAACATAAAAAATCGTTTAGTAGAACTAGCGAAACAAATCCTGGAAAAAGCGCAAAAAAATGGCATAACTATTAGCGGAATCGGAATCGCAGCCGCAGGAGTGCCGAATAGTAAAACTGGCGAAATAGTTGCAGCAACAGACATTCTTCCCGGTTGGCGAGGGCAACGAATTTACGACGCGTTTAGAAGCATAACTGATTTGCCGGTTTATATGATCGGAGACGTTGGCGGGCACGGATTAGGGGAAGCCATTTACGGAGCTGGACGCGGAAAATCAATCGTACTTTCCGTTGGTATAGGAACCGGCATTGGCGGCGCAATTATTATAAATGGCAAACTTTTTACGGGAGCGCACTCCGTTGCCGGTCACGCCGGACACGTTGTTAGCGATTTGGGAGTTGGCTTCGACTGCTCTTGTGGAGCGCATGCGGGGCATATTGAGCCGGTTGCGTCTGGAACTGGTCTTGCAACTTTATACAACAGCAATTTGCCGGAAGGTGTTCATCCAGCACAAAACGGCTACGAAGTATGCGTTTACGCAAGCGAAGGCAATCCGCACGCTAAAGAAACGCTTGCTAGAAGCGCAAAAGCGTTAGGAGAATGCGTAGCCGGAATGGCAAATCTTATAGACCCGGATGTTATTGTGCTTTCGGGGTCTGTTGTAGAGGCAGGAAGTATTTGGTGGGATTCCATGCGAGCTGGATTTGAAGATTCCGCTTTGACTTTGGTTAAGAGCACGCCGATTCTTAAGGGAAAGCTTGGCGGAACAGCTCCGCTTATTGGTGCCGCTTTTGCCGCTTACTCAAGTTTGAAACATTGTTAAAAAGGAGAAAAAACTATGAATTCTGTAGTCGAAAAAATTAAGGGCGGCTTAATTGTTAGCTGCCAAGCTTACCCTGGAGAGCCTCTTAGGCACCCGGAAACAATGGCACAAATGGCAATGGCTGCCGTAGAAGGTGGCGCTATAGGAATTAGATGCCAGGGATTGTCGGATATTTCCGCAATTAAAGGTCAAGTTGATGTTCCCGTAATCGGCATTTGGAAAGATGGGCATGATGGCGTTTATATTACGCCTACTTTGCGGCATGCACGCTGTTGTGCGGCGGCTGGAGCAGATATTATTGCGATTGACGCAACAGATAGGCCGCGTCCAGACGGGCTTACTTACGAGCAGACGGTTAGTGCTTTGCACAGTGAGGGCATTGTGGTTATGGCTGATTGTGGCAACTTCGATGACGCTAAACGCGCTGCGGATTGTGGGACGGATATTATATCTACAACTTTAGCCGGCACTTCTCCTGGAAGGCCGAAAACCGACGGTCCTGATTTTGAACTTTTAGGTCAGATTTTGCAAGCTTTCCCAAATTACCCTATTATTTGTGAGGGGCGTATTCACACTCCAGAGCAGTTGCATGAGGTTATGCAGATGGGTGCGTGGGCAGCGGTTGTTGGGACTGCAATTACGCATCCAACGTCGATTACGCGCTGGTTTGCAGCAAAGTTGTAAAAAAAAAATAAAGAATAAATGAATTTTCACAATCTCGACACACGCACGACTTGACATCAGACATCAGACCTCTTATGTTTAGAGTAACGTGAAAATCACACGAGTGCATAACTGAAAACAATTCACATTCAAAGATGAAATGTGAATCAACAAACTCAACGGTGAGGAGAAAACATGAAACGAATTAGCTCAAAGCTAACCGCTGCAATAGCTGCAAGCCTAGCCGCATTAGTTATGCTATCTGGCTGCGGTGGAGCAAAAAATAAGTCAGCAAAAGCACATACTGCTGTAAAAGATACGATTACAGCTCAAGTTGCGTACGCAAGCCGTGATTTCGCACCATCAACAACATCCGGCGCACTGCCAATGGCAGCAAACTGGCATGTTACAGAACCACTCTACGCTCTTGACTACAGCAACTTTAAAGTTTTCAACGCACTTGCAAAAGGAGAACCAAAGAAGATTTCCGACACCGAATACGAAGTAACAATCCGCGACGCAGCCAAATTCTCGGACGGAACAGAAGTAACCGCAAACGACGTAGTATCCTCATTCAAGCGCACAACCGCGCAAGGAAGCCTCTACATATCAATGCTCGACTTCATTGATTCCGTAGAAGCAAAAGACAATCGTCACGTAATCTTTAAGCTAAAGAAAGCCTTCCCACTGTTCAAGCAGCGTCTCGCATTGATTCAAATTGTTCCAACCGCAAAGTCGGATGCAGACTTAAAGAATCAGCCAATCGGATCCGGACCATGGAAGTACGCATCAATCACCGACAATCAAGTAAAGTTTGAACGCAACGATTTGTACAACGGCAAGTACAAGGCGCAAGCCAAGAACATGGTTTGGAACATAACCGTTGACGATACAGCTCGCGTAACCGCTATGCAAGGCGGCAAAACAGACGTAATGGAAATGGTTCCAGCACAAGCCTTCAACACTTTGAAGTCGTCCGGTTCCGAACTTAAAACCGCTCAAGGATTCACTCTCCCATTCGTTATGTTCAACACGAAGCAAAAGCCATTCGACGACAAGCGCGTGCGCCAAGCAGTTCTCTACGCAATCGACGTACAAAAGCTCATCGCCAACCAAATGAGCGGCCAAGGCGATCCTGCAACAAGCTTCTTGCCGAAGAACTACGCAAACTACCATAAGGCAAAGAACGTATACACCAAGAACATCGAAAAGGCAAAGAGCTTACTCAAAGAAGCCGGCGTAAACGGACCACTCAAGTTCACCCTTTACACAACCGACCACACTTGGATCACTCAGCTCGCCCCGCAAATCAAGAACGATCTTGCCGAAATAGGTATGGACGTAGACATTCAGTCTATGAAGTCTTCCGCACTTTACCCATCAATCACCGACCGCGACGACGCAAACTACTCGATGGTTTTGGCCCCAGGCGACCCATCCGTATTCGGAAACGATCCAGATTTGTTGATGAGCTGGTGGTACGGAGACAACGCTTGGACCCGTCAGCGCACATTCTGGAAGACCTCCGAAGGCTACGCAAAACTTCACAATCTTATGGACAAGGCTTTGGCAGCTAGCACCCCAGCAGAACGCCAAGACTATTGGAACCAGTGCTTCGACTTGATTAGCGACGAAGTCCCTCTGTACCCACTCTTCCACCGCAAGACTACGACTGCCGTAAAGAAAGGCGCTTTGGCAGAGTGGAACGCAATCGGCTCCACAGGCATCAACCTTGTAAAAGCAAAGCTAACAAAGTAGGTGCAGAACCAAGAAGCAATAAATAAACGTCAATCCCCAAACCTCTAACCGCAAAACCGGCCCAACTGTTTATCTTTCTCACTTTTGCGCAGATGAGCCGGTTTTGCTATAAAAATAACAATTTCTTCAATGGATGTGTGGATGTCTTATGAGTAATTTTCTTAGACTTTTAGGTAGGCGACTAATCGCACTGCCGTTCATGGCATTCGGCGTTACGTTCCTCGTATTCTTCCTTATGTCATTTTCAAAATACGATCCAGCAGTTGCGGCTTTAGGCGAAAACTCTTCACCGGCAGCACTTGCAGCTTTCCGCCACGAAATGGGCTACGATAAACCATGGTGGGAACAGTTCGGATCCTACATTCTTGGCCTTTTCCAAGGAAACATGGGCGTTTACGGCGTAAACAAAGACTCCGTAGCAGAACGCGTTGCAGAAGCATTCCCAATCACGCTGCAGCTAACTTTTATCGGCTTGTTAATCGCAATAATTTTCGCAGTAGTGTTTGGCGTATTTGCAGCACTTTACCGCGATACTTGGGTTGATCAAACAGTTCGAGTTCTTTCGATTATTGCAATTGCAACCCCATCCTTCTGGCTTGGTGTTCTTTTGATTTACGTTCTTCAAATTAAGCTAGCTTGGCTGCCAGGTTCCGGCGATTTTGTGCCGTTCTTTGAAGATCCAGAAGCTTATATTGCAAGAATGGCAATGCCTTGCTTCGCACTAGGGCTTCCGGTAGCTGGTCAGCTTACGCGAATTATACGAACCTCTATGGTAGAAGAATTGGATAAGGATTACGTACGAACCGCAATCGGCGCAGGTATTCCAAAAAGCGTGGTGGTTGCTAGAAACGTGTTCCGCAACGCCCTAATCACACCAATTACAACTTTGGGCATGAAGATTGGTTATCTTATGGGTGGCGCAATCGTTATTGAGGTTATTTTTGCTCTACCAGGAATGGGCACTGCAATGTTCGATGGTATTAACGGCAACCAGCCAATGCTTGTTCAGGGAGTTGTACTGGTTGTTGCAATCGCATTCATCTTTATAAACATTATTGTTGATTTGCTCTACGTATTAATCAACCCAAGGATTAGGACGGTGTGACATGCTATTTGGGAAAAATCAGGTAGTAGATGCCGCATCAAAGCCAGGCATCAAATTTAATAGATTTAGCAAAATGAGCTTAGGCTCTAAAATTTCCCTTGTTGTGATTGCCGTTCTAGCATTTTGCGCTATTTTCGCGCGATTTATAGCTCCGTGCGATCCTGTAAAAATTACGCAAAACTATCAGGCTCCGACTGGTGCTCACTGGTTTGGTACAGACAACCTTGGCCGAGACGTGTTCTCTCGCGTTATGTACGGCGCACGATACTCGCTCGTAATTGGCTTGTCTTCCGTTTTGTTCGCATTGGTTATGGGAGCTATTATAGGCGCAATTGCGGCAGTAAGCCGCACGTGGATTTCCGAACTTATAATGCGCTTGATTGATATTGTAATGTCCATTCCAGGAATCGCATTAGCGGCAGTATGCCTTGCAATTCTTGGGCAGTCAATGATTGGCATCATTATTTCCATCGGCGTGCTTTACGTGCCACAAATCGCAAGAATTGTGCGCGCAAATATTATAAGCGAATATGGAAAAGACTACGTACGAGCAGTAATCGTTTCCGGCGCTCGCGCACCATGGATTTTACTCAAGCATGTAACGCGTAATATTGCGGCACCAGTTATGGTATTCACTACGCTTTCTGTTGCAGACGCGATCGTTTTCGAAGCCTCACTTAGCTTCATTAACGCAGGTATTCCAGAGCCGACTCCAACTTGGGGTAACATTTTATCTTCCGCAAAAGCAGGCGTTATTTTTGGATACTGGTGGCAGGCATTGTTCCCAGGCCTTGCGATTATGATTACCGTTTTGTGCTTGAACATTCTTTCTGAAGGAATTACTGACGCGATGGTTGCAGCACCAACCGCTCCAGTTTCTAAGACTGCAGCAGACGCTGACGCAGCTCGCAAGGAAGATAGGATTTTAACAGACCCAGTTGCAGCATACAAAGAGCAGCACGAAGCTTTGGTTGAATCTCTTGCGAAACTTCGCGAAGCTGAACTAAAGCGCACAGACCGCTTGCAACCAATGTCTACAGAACCTCCAGCTATTGAGGTTAAAGACTTGTGCATTCAGTTCCCTCGCTACGGAAACGTAAACGTTGTAGATCACTTGAGCTTCTCTGTTCGCCCGGGAGAAACAATGGGCTTAGTTGGTGAATCTGGTTGCGGTAAGTCAATCACTTCGCTTGCAATTATGGGATTGCTGGATCCAAAAGCAAAAATTAGCGGACAAATTCTGTTCAACGGCAAGGATCTTGTAAAACTTAGCCCGAAGGAGCATAACGCTCTGCGCGGTCACGAAATTGCAATGGTTTATCAAGACGCATTGTCTTCATTAAACCCATCAATGCTGATTAAAACTCAAATGAAGCAGTTGACATCTCGCGGAGGAACCCGTAGCGCCGAAGAGTTGCTGGAACTTGTAGGCTTGGATCCAAAGCGCACGCTTGAATCCTACCCGCACGAACTTTCAGGCGGCCAGCGTCAGCGCGTGTTAATCGCAATGGCACTTACGCGCGACCCAAAGCTTATAATCGCGGACGAGCCAACAACCGCTTTGGACGTTACGGTTCAAAAGCAGGTAATCGACCTTCTTAATGAGCTTCGCGAAAAGCTTGGGTTTGCGATGGTGTTCGTAAGCCACGATTTGGCTCTTGTTGCTAAGGTTGCGCACTCCATTACCGTAATGTACGCAGGACAGGTTGTTGAGCAAGGTGCAACTAAGGAAATACTTACAGACCCTCGCCACGAGTACACGCGCGGCTTGCTTGGTTCTGTAACTTCTATCGAAGCTGGCGCTCCAAGATTACACCAGGTTCCAGGAACAGTCCCAAGCCCATCCGACTTCCCTAAGGGAGACCGATTCGCTCCACGCTCCTCGCATCCAGATCAAGGGCTTGACGTGCGCCCAATAATGAAGCGCATTCCAGGAACATGGCACTTCTACGCCGCTCAACCGGAGCCTGAGAAGGATGCACCTTCCGCAATTTTGAACGCATCCGATCAAGGAGATGTGCGATGAACATGAATACTAGTGAAATAAACAAAGCACAGAACGAAAATGACAATGTTCCAATCATCGAGTTGCGCGACGCCGAAGTGGTGTTTACTACTCGAGCAGGATCTGGCTTATTCCACAAGAATAAGATTACTGCCGTAAATAAGGTAAACCTTAAGCTGATGCCAGGCAAAACGATTGGCATTGTTGGAGAATCCGGCTGCGGAAAGTCAACAACCGCAAATATTATGTGCGGACTTCAGCAGGTTACTAGCGGAAAAGTTTTGTTCAAAGGGCAAGACGTTACGCATCGTACTGCAAAAGAGCGTATGGATATTGGTCGCGTTGTTTCTGTTGTGTTCCAGGATCCTGCAACTGCCTTAAACGCGAGAATGAGCGTTGTCGATCAGCTGATTGATCCTCTTGTTGTACACAAGATTGGAGATAAAGAGGCTCGCAATAAGAGGGCGAAGGAACTAATTCGAATGGTTGGTTTACCTTCTTCCGTTCTTGGTGCTTTGCCTGGCCAGCTTTCTGGCGGACAGCGCCAGCGCGTTGCAATCGCCCGAGCGCTCTCACTTAACCCGGATGCAATCATCGCAGATGAGCCAACCTCTGCGCTGGATGTTTCGGTTCGCGCGCAGATTTTGAATCTTCTTTCTGACTTAAAGAAGAAGCTTAATCTTTCAATGGTGTTTATTAGCCACGATATTCAAACAATCCGCTACATATCCGACGAAGTCGTTGTTATGAATCACGGAACGATTGTTGAGCGCGGCGAAACGCATCAGGTGATTAACAATCCTCAAAATGATTACACGAAGATTCTAATGGGAGCAGCACCGTCGCTATTGCATCCAACAGAAGAAGAGTGCAAGTAGGTGCGTTAAAAAAAAATCACACAAAATCTTGGGCGGTTCGCTTCGCCTCGCAATATAACTCCATCGAGCCGCCCATTTTATTCAACTAAATTGCGAAAACAAAAATATTAAACAGAAAATTTTGATCTCGAAATTTTGAACACGAAAGAAGTGTAATTATGACTGAAAAATTCCATGGTGTTATTCCCCCAGTTGTCACCCCATTAACCGCAGATGGCGAAGTAGATGTTGTTAGCTTTGAGCGCTCACTTAACCGCATGATTGACGCTGGAGTAGACGGCCTATTTACACTTGGTTCTTCTGGAGAAGTGGCCTTTAGCACCGATAAGCGCCGACGCGAAATTATTGAAAACGTAATGCGCATTGTTGACGGCCGAGTGCCAGTTTTGGTTGGCTGCATAGACACGGAAACAAACCGCGTAATTGAGCACGCGAAAGAAGCCAAGGAACTTGGAGCAGACGCAATCGTTGCAACGGCGCCATTCTACGCACTTGGAGGAATGGCAGAAGTTGAGCGACACTTCCGTCTTATTCACGAAGCTGTTCCAGATTTGCCATTATTCGCTTACGACATTCCAGTTTGCGTGCATACGAAACTTCCTGGCAATTTGCTTGTAAAGCTTGGAAAAGATGGTGTTCTTGCAGGCGTTAAGGATTCGTCCAACGATGACGTGTCCTTCAGATTCTTGGTTGATGACAATAATAAGGCTGGCCATCCTTTGATTCTTCTTACCGGCCAAGAGGTTGTTGTTGACGGAGCGTACATGGCCGGCGCAGACGGATCTGTTCCTGGTCTTGCAAACGTTGAAGCCACTGGCTACGTGCGAATGTGGAAGGCAGCTCAAGAGGGAGATTGGGCAACGGTTAAGAAAGAGCAGGATTGGCTTTCGGCTTTGATGCGAATTGTTACCGTACCTAGCGGCGTAGCAGGCTTTGGAGCCGGCGTTGGAGCTTTTAAGACTGCAATGGCACTTCTTGGCGTATTTGATACGAATCAGATGCCGAATCCTGTTCTTCCACTTCAAGGGCAGAATGTTGAAGCTATTGCCGAAGTTCTTAAGGAAGTTGGGCTTACGCTCGCTAAAACTCCAGAAGAAGTAAGCGCTTCTACTAAGTAATCAAATATAAGTAAGTAAATGAGCAAATAAATTAATAAATAGTGTTGCGGTATGCGTTTAGTGCGCATGCCGCAATGCTAATAATTACAAGACTTTAACGGAGAAGTTAAATATGGCAGAAGTTATTATCGTAAAAGATCAAGATGAAGCCGGCGAGCTTTACGCAAAAGCCGTTGCGGATTTAATTAAGCGCAAGTCGGATGCAGTATTAGGGCTGGCAACTGGCTCAAGCCCGCTTAAAGCTTACGAACATCTTGCAAAACGCGTTAAAGAAGAAAACATTGACGTTTCGCATGTACGCGGATACGCCCTCGACGAATACATTGGTTTACCGCTAGATCATGAGCAGTCTTACCACAGCACAATTCGTAGAACTGTAACGGATTTAATTGGCTTAAACCCAGATTTTGTGCATGTTCCTGGTGACGTTCTAAACGGAGCGCCATTAAGCGAAGGAAACAAAATCGCGCACGCCGGCGCAGATTACGATGCAGAAATTGCGTCAGCAGGCGGAATTGACGTGCAAATTTTGGGCATTGGCTCCGACGGTCACGTTGGTTTTAACGAGCCTGGGTCCTCGCTTGCTTCCGGAACGCGCGTTAAAACACTAACCGAACAAACTCGCGTAGATAACAGACGCTTCTTTGACGGAGATATTAACAACGTTCCAACGCATTGCATAACCCAAGGAATTGGAACGATTTTGCGCGCTAAACATCTTATACTTCTTGCGTTTGGCGAAAACAAAGCGGAAGCGGTTGCAGCAACCGTAGAAGGAGGAGTCAGTTCTCTCTGCCCAGCCTCCGCTCTCCAATTGCACCCACACGCAACCGTGATTATAGACGAGGCAGCAGCAAGCAAGCTGAAACTTGCCGACTACTATCGCTGGGTTTACGCAAACAAGCCATCTTGGCAGGGAATCTAATACGAAAGTTGCGCTACATAAAACCGCAGGTGAGTGAAATGTCAAAAAATGCATATTTAGAAGCAGTAAACAATATTGATAATTCGCTAAAATCAGCCAGCAGCCAAGCGTTTGCAATTCTAAACGTAAGCATTGTTGACGCGCGCGGAATTGTTCCGAACGCTTGGATTTTGGTTAAAAACGGCGTTATTATCGAAACTGGCATTTTAAGAAACGACCTGAATGCAGCGATTACTTCTTACGGACTAAGCGAATCCGATTTAAGCATTGTAGACGGTCACGGAAGTTTCGCTGCGCCAGGGTACATTGATTTGCATTCCCATGGAGCCTGGGAACATTCGTTTGACGACGGCGCCGAAGGTATTGCTATCGCGCGCGCTCACCACATGCTTCATGGAACAACAAGGCAAGTTCTTAGCTTAATTACGAATCCTCTCGACGTAATGCAACAAAACTTGCGCGTTGTTAAACAGTTTATGCAAACGCGCCCGGATGTACTTGGGTCGCATTTGGAGGGGCCATTTTTGGCGCTGTCTCGAAAAGGTGCGCACGACCCAAATTGCCTAATGGACCCTACTGCAGAGCGCGTTGAAGCACTACTGGAGGCAGCAGACGGAACTTTGCGTCAGATTACTATTGCTCCTGAACGCGATTTCGCGATGGACGCAATTAAGCGTTTTGTTAAGGCCGGAGTAATTCCGGCAGTAGGCCATTGCGACGCAGACTATAACACTGCTCGCGCCGCATTTAACGCAGGCTCCACGCTTATGACGCACATGTTCAACGCAATGAATGGCATTCATCACCGCAATCCTGGCCCAATTCCTGCAGCCTTGGAAGATTCGCGCGTAACTATTGAGCTTATTAATGATGGCTTCCACGTTGAAAATCCCGTTTTGCAAATAGCATTTAATGCAACGCCTAATCGTATTGCGTTTGTAACGGACGCTATGGCGGCAACAGGATGCGCGGATGGCGCTTATAAGCTTGGCGCGCTTGACGTTCAAGTTACAGACGGTCACGCAAGGCTGGTTTCTAATGATGCTATAGCAGGATCTACTTTAACTTTGGACATTGCGATTAAGCGCGCTGTTAAAGAACTTGGCATTGGCTTACCTGCCGCAATTGCAGCTGCCACTATTAATCCTGCTAGAGCTATTGGGGTGGATAGAAAAAATAACATAACTACCGCGCCTTTGGGATTGGTTGAAAAAGGCTACTCTGCCGACTTGCTTTTGCTTAATTCTGGGACTTTGGATGTTGAGCACGTTTGGTTAGAAGGCAATAAAATTTCGTAACGCTTAAAATCGTTGCGTTTAATTGTGGTGTCGCGTACTCAGGCATCACCATTGAAGATAAAAGAACCGCTCCACAAATAAGAGCGGTTCTTTTATTTATAGTTTGATTGCACGTTAATTGTATCGTCATTCATTCTTGAGGGTATCCGTGCGGCATTCGCTTTACGCGCGCGTAACGAAAATATCGCATATAGACTTGAATCCGTTAGTTACTGTACGTGCGCGTAACGAAAATGCCGAAATCTAGCGGAAAATAGGCAGTGACTGTACGCGCAGGTAACGAAAATAACGTAATCGCGCGGGAAAGCGTTAGTTACTATACATGCGCGTAAAGGGAATGCCGGAATTTAGCCGACAGAATTACTGCGAGCATTGAGTCGTAAAATAAGTTATAGTTTATTTTACAGATCGATACTTGTTGTCGTTCATTCGTGTGGATATTAGTGTGGTAGAGATTTGAGATTTTTCGCACTGAGCGAGGCGAACGTCAGAGCCGAAGGCTGCTGATTCACCGAGCGAAGAAGAAAAATCGAAAAATCTCTGCGATAAGATGAGGCTATTAACGATTAAACACGCAGAGTTTGGGGGATTTCTCTACGAGCACTAAAAGAGGACTGGGCGCATT
>CAMYED010000016.1 GCA_947254595.1 uncultured Gardnerella sp.
TTTGCTGGAGGCTTAGTGTTTCTGGCGGCTACTTGGCTGTTTACTCTTTTGTTGGTTGGCGGGCTTGCCAACCAACTTTTAGTGTGTTGCTTAGTCTAGTGCGCTGGTGAAGTGTGCTAGACTAAGCGCTTTTTATGAAAAATTTTGTGCTTGGCGCGCAGTAGACTTCGAGGTTTTAACTGCCGGTTGTTTTAGCTGAACTGTTTTAGCTGACTGGCTTAACTTCGTGGTTTTCTGCAATTTGTAGGTGCGCTACTCGTTGACGTGGTTTGCCAAATTTCCTTTTTTACCATTGATGCGAGCCAGGGTTTCTTGCAATGCTGGGCGCGTTGCTGGGTTGCCTTCCGCTAGGGACGGGTGGTGATGCCGCAAGTTTGGGCTCGAGAGAAAACTCTCGGGCCCTTTTATTTTTGCTCAAACTTGCTTTCGCGTGCGCCCCAGCCTGCTTTAGTTTTCCCCGAGATTGTGGACTTAGGTGGGGTGCAAGGAACGCTCGCGCGGTCTAGGCGCGCTCGCTACTGAGCTTGCGTTGAAAGCACACCGTGCTTTCAACTTGAGCAAGCTCACGCTCCGAGTTGCTTTCGCGCGCTACGCTCTGAGCGCGAAAGCAGGTCGTCGCGCTAACGCGTGCGGGCTTAAAATCGGCAACGACTTTACAGCCACGTAACGAAACTAACGCACTTATATTCGCGTGGTAGAGATTTGGGATTTTCGCACTGAGCAGGTGCTCTAAATTAGTTAGTTGCACCCGCCCGCAGCTTAATTGCGCGACTTTAGTTGCACTTAGTAAGCCACGCAGTTTCGTAAGAAACTCAACGAGTCTATGAGTTTTGTGTTGACGATTAATGTGTTGAGAGGCTGGAAAAATTGTGTTCAGCACTAAAAGAGGACTGAGGAAGCAACATTCTTAAAAATAGGCGAACACATTAAACTCTTTTAATAGTCAGTGCGACGAAGGACGGGGCGTGCGCAAACACAAATTTTCCAGCCTCGTCAAAACAAAAGAACAAAAACACCAGTCAAAACTCATAGACGATACTCAAGAATCCCACAAAACAAACTCGCGCAACATCAAACTATTGCGCATTGCGCGCTTGTAACGAAACTATCGAGCGTGAGTATATTCGCGCGGCATTGGCTTTACGGCGCTAGAATATGTAATATTTTTATGCGGAAAATCAATAAAAACTAGCGCAATATACATAAAGCATGACACAATAGTATGTAGTGTGTTTTTTGAAGGGAGCATGTCACGTGAGTGAGCGACAAACCGTGCAACGCTGGATGATTACAGTAGGTGGTGTCGAGCAGGCACGCGTGGGTGCTGGGCAGTCTGTTGAGATTGGCCGCAAACCTATACGCCCATTGCGTGAGGATGGTTTCACGCGCATCGACATAGTTGATAATAAGCGTTCTATGTCTAAGCGTCACGCACTTCTTATTGTTGACGCTCGCGGAGTTGCAACAATTCGCGACTTACATTCTACGAACGGCACTTATTTAGTTGGCGAGAACGGTGATTTGTTGCGCCTTGAGCCGGATATTGATTTTCAGCTTCCGGATAATTTAATGCGCATGCAGTTTGGCGATGTTCCTGTTGATTTTGTTCGGGTAGAAGACGAGGCTCCGCAAGAGGATTCGAGCCACGAAGTGCGCGACTTGTTCTCTTACGCAACGGACGATATTAATGATGAGCATGATGAGCCTGCAGCTGCTAATCTTTCTGTGGATCAGATTCTTGATTTGCGCGCCGGCGAGCCGACCGGAATTTTCCACGCGCAGTCTGTTTCTAAGCCGGGATTGTCCTGGAAAAATGGCGTTGAAGCTCAAGTCGAGGTTCCGGGAGATTTTAAGGAAGAATCTGCTACGGCTAGTGGAGATTCTGCTAGCGAAGATGCGGTTAGCGGCGATGTAGCTAGCGGCGATGTGCTTAATCACGATGCTATTAATCACGATGTTACTTTGCCTGTAATGCGCGAGCAGCAGGAAGAACCTGTAGAGCAGCGCAATTTGTTTGATGACGCTAAAGCGATGCAGCCGGAAGTTGCAGATTCGCAAGAGAATAGCGAAGTGTCGGATTTGCACGAAGATATTAAGGAAGATTCGCAGGATCTTCAGCAGGATCTTCAGCAGGGCGACTTGCAGAAAAGCGCGGCTGACAACGTGGCTGACAACGCTGCTGACGAAAATGCGTTTGACTGCAACACTTCTGCCGAAAATGTTGCCGACAATGCGGCTGATAACAATGCGGCTGATAACAATGCAGACGCTGCTAAAATCGAGGCGCATGAAAACGCATATTCCAACTCTGCAAACGCGTATGACGATGCTAATGAAAGCTCCAACGCTTACGCTTACAGCAATGCTTATAACAGCACTGGTATAGATGGTCTATCGGATATATCGGATATAAACGCATCGGGCGGCGTAACGTATACTCCCGCTTTCGAACCGGGATCTGTATTCGAAAAGGTGTCAAAAGGCGAATTTGACGCGCAACAAAACCTTGTAGAAGTTGGCGGTTTTACTTCTAAAGAAGCCGAAGAAAGCGCTGATTTTTCTCAGCAATTCGAAATGGCTCAACATTCCGAGCTTCTTCCGTACTTGGCAGCAAATCCTAATTTGTACGACGACTTATACACTTGGCTTCAAGCGCAAGGAAACCCAGAAGTGGATGCTGCTCTTGCGCGAAATAGTGGTTACAGTGCGTATCGTAAGGCTGTTGAACAGTAAGCGGGTAGGGAAAAATGAGCGATAAAATAAGCGACAAAATAAGTGACAAAAATAATGTAGAAACTGCTGATAGCACGCCTAGCGTCAGCATGCCTAACAGTAGTGCTTCTGACAGCGCGCCTACTACCAGCGCTTCTGCCAGCGCTTCTGCCAGCGCTTCGAGTTCTAAAGAATTCCAGAATATAGTCTCCTGGAAGCAGCAGTATCAGTCGCAACTGTCGCCTTCTCCGCTAGAAGACATTACGCAACTTGCCGCGCAGTTGGAGCTAACTCACGCTCACCCTTCCGGAATTGCGCAACTTTTTGCAAGCGGAAAAGTAACATTAAAAGCTTTATTCCGCGATCAAGGCATGCTTCGTGCTGCCGGCCGCAGACTCGACCGCGTTTTTGAAGATAGGGACGCAAAAGCGCATGAAAGCGGCGTTTCTGAGCTTTCGTTAATAGTTGGCGTAGCTTCGTGGAACGGAAATAATGTTCCAGTTCTTACGTACCCAGTTCGAGTAGTTAGGGACACTAGCCAGGACGAAACTGCCGCAACCATTTACTTCTCCGGAAGCGTTGGGCTAAATAACGCTCTTGTGAACCGTTTAAGCGATCGCGGAGTTGAGCTTCGTGAGGACTTTCTATTTGACGGTTCTCACTACGAAAGTGGCACTCCTGAAACGTCTGTTGTGTTTGACGCTATTTGCCAGCAGGCCCGCCGCGCTTTCCCAGATTTTGATATTGAGCGAGATATTGTGCTTGGCTGCTTTACGGACGCTGGTTCGCGTTTTGTTGCAGAAAGTGAACATATTTTGCACGTCTTACGTTCCGGTAAGTTTGGAAACACTGCAATTGACGCTATGGCTGGAAATAAGCGTGCTATTGAAACGCTTAAAGCCGAAAATAAGCAGGAATATAGTCCTTTTGATGCGGATCCGCACGGAGAATGTGAAGTTGGGGACGTTGACAACAAAGTGCGTTACGCTGCTGCGCTCGCTGCTTCCGGAAATTCGCTGTTTGTAAACATTGATTCCGGTTCGGATTCTGCTGCGATTGCTGCTGCGATTGCGTCTAGGTCTGTTCTTGCTGGGCGTTCTGTTTTGTATGTTCCAAACGTGATTGAGCAGCAACGTCGTTTCCGCTACACGCTGAACACGCACGAAATGTCTTCGCTTGCTTTGGATGTTGCCGACGGTCATATTGCTAAGCATGTTGACGCGCAGCTGATTGCCGCAGTCGGCGCAAGGCAAAGTGTTGCAACTTCGCGTTTTGAGCAGGTTGCGGACGAGCTTGTTGGCGTGCGTTCTAGACTCACGCGTTATTTGGGTGATCTTCACGGTGTGAGTGAAACTTGGGGAGTATCGGCGTACCAAACTATACAAAATCTTGCCGCTATTGCAATGCTACCAACGCATCCTTCTACGCACGTGCGATTGGATGTTTCTGCAGCTCACGCAATTACCGGAAAAATTGAGGAGTGGGCGCAAAAATTCCATCAAGCAGACGAGCTTGGCGAGTTCAATATTAATCCTGAGGACACTCCTTGGTTTGGCGCGTCTATTTTCGACGAAAATGAAGCTGTAGCCGTGTACCAGCGCGTTGTTGACGTGCTTCTTAAGCTTCTTCCTGCAACTCGCGAACAGGTTAAAAGCACCGTTCAAAGCTGCGGTTTCCCAGTGCCAACAACGGCTAGGGAGTGGAGCCGTCAAGTTACGGTGTTGAAGAATTTGCGTCGAGTTCTTGACGTGTTCCAGCCGGAAATTTTTGAGCGTGATTTAGACGCAATGATTGAAGCAAGTAAGCCTAAGGCGGTTAGAAAAGCTGAAGGCACTATTATGGGCTTCTGGGAGCGTCGTCACCATTTGCGTGAAGCGCGCAGCTTGCTTCGCGTTGGTGCTAAAGTTGAGGATTTGCATGAGGCTTTGAAGATTGTTTCTCAGCAGGCTTCTCAGTGGCGCACTTTTGTTCCTCACGGTGGATGGCCTGTTTTGCCGCCAAAGTTGGACGAAATAGTTAGTACGCAGGAAGTATTGTCAAGTAATTTAGTTGCGCTTGACGCAGCTTTGGCTACAACTCGTCAAGGCGCAGATCTTGAAAATATTGAGTTTACTCAGCTTGAAGCTCGCTTGCAGTCTTTGCACGACAATCGCGCTTCTTTGGACACTCTCCCGGGTCGTTCAAAGCTGGAGCGTGAATTCAGCAATGCTGGCTTGGCTGATTTAGTAAACGATTTGCGTCACCGTCACGTTACTGGGGATGCTCTTGACGGCGAATTGCAGCTTGCATGGTGGACTACAGTTTTTGAAGATATTGTTAATTCTTCCGCAATTATTTCCCACCAAGACGGTTCCGCAATGCAGGATGCTTCTGACCGTTTTGTTCAGGTAGATACTGAGCATGTGCGCTCCATTGGCCCAATGGTTCAGCAGGAAGCAATGAGGCATTTGTGCGATCTGCTATTCTCGCATACTCAGGAAGCAAACCAGCTTCACACAATGCTCGCAAGCAACCGTTCCGGCATTACTTTTACAAAACTTTTGCGCAATTATGCGGAGCTTATGCTGGCAGCTAAGCCAATTTTGGTAGCAATGCCGTCTACTTTAACAATGATGACTCCTCTGAGTCCTATTGCAGATACTGTAATTATTGATTCTGCAGAGCACATATCTAATATTGAGCTTCTTTCGATTCTTGCGCGCGCGCGTCAAGTAGTTGTTTTGGCGCATAAGCAAACCGTAAGCTCCGAAAGTTTAAGAACGCTTATTTCGCTGCTTCCTTCAGTAACGATTATGTCCCGAGCTACGAGGCGCTCCTTGCGTTTGGCTCGATTCTTGGAAGATCACGGTTACGGAAAGCTGCGTCACGACGTTCCGATTGAGCGTTTGCAAGGCAAAGTTCGTTTGCACCAAATTGAGGCAACTGGCGTTCCGGTTTTGTCTTCCGGCCTTATTGAAAGCAGCCAGCGCGAAATTGACGAAGTCGTTGATCTTATTTGCCAGCGTGCTAAAACTTTCACTGTTGTTCCTTCAAGCTACGTGCTAGTCGTAGTAACGCTTACGAACGTGTTCCGCAGCCGATTGGGTGCTGAGCTTAAGTCGCTTTCTATTAAAGACGAAAACATGGCTCGCTTCTTAAGGCACGTTCGTTTAATGAGCGTTCATGAAGCTTCCGGCGCTGTTGCTACGGATGTGATTCTTTCGCTATGCTACGCAAAAACTTCGCATGGTCGTCTGCTGCAACAATTCGGATTGCTTGAAGAAGAAGGCGGAAGCAGCATGCTTCTTGACGCGCTCGCTCTTGCGCGTAGGCATCTTGATATTGTAAGCGCTTTTACTTCTGAAGATATGGATGATGAGCGTTTGCACCAGGATGGTCCGAAGCTGCTGAAAACTTTGCTGCAGTGGGCTGAGCAGTTAAGCGGAAACCCGTTGCGTCCGGAAGATGCTCATGATGTTGAGGCAAAGATTGCGGCGGAAGTTGCTCAAGAAAACGTTCTGTTTACTGATTTAGCTGAGCGTATTCGCGCTCGCGGTTTGCGTGTTGCTGTTAATTACGGTTTTGATAATGGCATTCGTATTCCGCTTGTTGTTGGGCTTGCAGATAAGCCGTATGCTTTAGCTGTTCTTACTGATGATTCGCAGTTTATGAGCATTCAGTCTACTCGCGAGCGTCATCGCATGATGATTCAGGACTTAGAGTCTTTGGGATGGTCTGTAATGACGGTTTGGAGCGTTGGAGCGTTTGTAAACCCTGAAAAAGAGGTTGATCGCGTTGTTTCGCGCATTGGCGAGTTGTATGGTGACAACGAATGAGCGCGTATGATCCGAATCGGCGCTCGCCGCGCAAGTCAGTTAGGGTTGTGCGTAAGGGTTCTGAGCTTTTTGACGCTGATGGCGTTAAGCTGGAGCTTTCTGACGAGTTGACTGACGAGCAGCGTTCTAGTGACGACGATCAGCGTATTTTAGGCGAGTTGCCGCCGCATTGGGCTGTGTTTTCTGAGCGCGGGCGCTGAACCGGTATTGCGGCTGGTATTGCGGCTGGTATTGCTGACTATTTGCTACTGTTCGCTACTGCCTATTTGGGCGCTACGACCTGCTTGAGTGCGGCATTTGCTGTACAGCTTTGTAACGAAAATGCCGTAATCTAGCGGAATATCGGCAAAAACTTTACGCGCGTGTAAAGAACATATCGGAATTAAGCAGCAAGTCGGCAAAAACTTTACGTGCATGTAAAGAAAATATCGGAATCGCGCCAAAAATAGTTATTCGCTTTACGCGCGGGTAACGAAAATGCCGAAATATGCGCAACTAAATGACGGTGCGAATTAAGACGTAAATATTCCTACAGATTTGACTCGGCTGTCATGGTATGTACTAGGATTATTGAAGGAACAGTAAGTTTTGGCTTACATTCGCGAAACTTCGGAGGGACTTTTGCCTACTTATCATTATCGTTGTAAAGAATGTGGATACGATTTTTCAGAACATCAATCATTTTCGGACGAGCCTATTACTATTTGCCCTCAGTGCGGTAAAAGCGCTGTTCGCAAAGTGTATTCTGCGCCTCCAATTAATTTTAAGGGCAAGGGTTTTTACCGAACTGATAAGTAAATAAAAGCATTTTATTTGCGTTTTACTTGCACTTTAATTGCGCGTTGATAGGTTTTATCCACAACGCGCAATTTTTATTGCGCTACTCTTTTTCTTACGTAACAATGCAAGTATGAGTACACATTTTTCTTTATTTTCGGGCTTTCAACGCTCCGCAAACGTGAGCGCGCTTGTTAAGAGGCGTCAGCGTGCTTTTGTGCGAAAAATTATTGTAGTTTTATGTGCCGGAATCATGTCTTTGCTTGTAATATCCGCGATTATTGACGCTCAAGCGACTCAAGTAATACCGGTTGCTTCTCGCAATATTCAGCAAGGTTCTCAGCTTAGTGAAAAAGATGTTAGTTACATTCGAGTCCCGCAACATTCTGTGTTTCAGTATGCTTTTGTTGAGCGAATAAGCTCGCGAAATCCGCTTATTGCGACGTGCGAAATCAAATCTGGAATGCCTATTTTGCAAAATGCTGTAAGTCGTGTGCCGAATATTCCCAAAGGATTTACGTCGATTGCTGTTCATTTATCGAGCGCGGATCAAACAATAATACCTGGAGATGGTGTGGATCTTGCTTTTAGTAAGCCTGTGCAAGATGCGGCGGATGCGGAGGAAGCGGCGGATGCGGGCGGAAAGCTTAACGGAAAGTCTAGCGGAAAGTCGGGTGATTCTCTAAAAAATGCTGAAAATGCGCCAAAAACCGGCGGTTTTGCAGATAAAAGTAGCGGCGATAGTTACGAGGAATCTGAGGAATCTGGGGAATATGGGGAAACAGGGGAATCTGAAGAAACTGATGTTCCTAAAATTGATAAGCGGTATGTAGATGTTGTGCATCACGTTATTGTAATGCGCATAAGTCAAGGGCAGCAATCTTCGCAAGATTCGCAGAATACTACTGTTCTTGCTATGCCGGCTGCGGATGCGTTGCGTTTAATACAAGCGCAGTCTGCTAATCCTTCGCTTGCAATCGTAGCTATGAAGCATGCGAGTAGATAGTATAGAGTAGATAGTAGCTAGCTTACACAGCATATTGTGTGTGAGCTAGTATAATATTCCCACATTTGGCGACACGCCGGCACATTTATGTTGCTACACATCCTTGGACTTCCTTATATTAGTAAGCATGGGTTATGAATCGGTGAGCGCGCTTATTGTGTTAATCATCCTCGTAGCCTTATGGTTCGGGTGGTTGCCTAAGCACACGGTTAATGGCATGAAAACCATGCTTGAGCATCGCGAGGATAGGTTTTCACCAACGCTCCATCTTGTAGGTGAGTGGAGTGCCGCGCGTATTTGCGACGGTACCGGTATGTTGGCAAAAGGGGCTTGTATGCAAGCGACTCAACAAAAACGATTATTAACGCCTGAACGTATTGCTCACATTCGCGCGGCTCGACGCGCTGCTATTCGCCGCCGCCGAGTATTAGTTGTAGCTCTTGCAGTGCTAACATTTCTCGTGTTTTTAGCAGGGTGCACCGGACTGTTTTCCGCGGCTTTTGCGCTTGTTCCGGGCGCTGTGCTTGCTATTGTTCTTTATTTTGGTGCGCGTGCATCTTCTGCTGCTCGTGAGTGGGAAGCGCGCGTAGCTAAAATGCGTGCTGGTTCTAGGCGCGTGGAAGATGCTTTGTACGAACGTCATAACAGTGCTGTTGTGAATAAGTTAAGCAATAGTGCGGAGGATGAATCTTCTGCGTTTGATTCTGAATATGTTGATTATGCTGGCGGAGTTGACGATATTGACGGCGTTGGCGATGCTTCTGATGCTTCTGATGCCGCAGAAAATGCGGATAATGCAGAAGATTTTGACGACCGCAACTATTCTGACCGCAACTATTCTGACCGCAATTATTCTCAGTCTAACCGCACTGCGTCTCGAGACGAAACTGCAACTTCCGTTATGGAACAGCGTGAAATTCGTGTTGCTGTGCGTCGAGCCGCTGAGGAACGTGATGCGGTGTTGCGCGAGCGCAGTAAAGCTAGTAAAGAGGGCGTTGCAGAAGCCCAGCAAATTGAACTTGATATTGATGATTCTTCAGTTTCTAGCGCAAACCAGGGCGCAGAGCGTTCCGCAAATCAGGGCGCGAATCAGGGCGCAAATAACGTTGTAAACAATGGCATGAACCAGGATTTGATCTCGTTCTCTTTGGGTGAAAAACCTCACTACGAAGCGAATACTGCTTTTGCTGCTGATGAGCCGGAAAGTTTGGAAATCAAGTCTACTAAGCAGGTGTTTAAGGCGATTCCTGTTGCGCAAGTTGAAAAATCTGCGAAATCTTCTGCGAAATCTGCGAAAACGGATTCTTCTAAATTCCACGCAGAAGAACAGTCAAGTGAAGTAGAAGCGCCGGAAAGTTCTGCAGATTCGCTCGGCGTTGCGGATTTGCACGACGTTCTTGCGCGTCGAAACGCCTGATTATTGTTAAATAAACCAGATTTTTCTAAAAATTTTCTTAAAAGATTAGCACTCGAGTTGTTAGAGTGCTAAATTCGCGGTACCATGAGACTCAGAACGTGAGTGTGATTGCGGACGTGATCGTCAGCCTCGTCGGATTGTGCTTGCGTAAAAAGTTAGTATCTCTCTTAAGAAAGAGGTGGCGACAGTGTCGATTAAGCTCACACCGTTGGAAGATAAGATTATTGTTAAGCAGGCTCAGGCAGAAACTCAGACTGCTTCTGGCTTGTACATTCCAGACAACGCCAAGGAAAAGCCTCAGCAGGGCGAAGTGCTTGCTGTTGGTCCTGGCCGTCGTGACGACAAGGGCGAGCGTATTCCTATGGATGTTAAGGTTGGAGATAAGGTTCTTTACTCCAAGTACGGCGGCACCGAAGTTCATTACGAGGGTGAGGATTATTTGATTGTGTCCTCTCGCGATGTGCTTGCTGTTCTTGGCTAGTATTTAGCCGACTAAAGCAATAAAACTTACGCTGGGAATGACGGAAACGTTGTTCCCGGCGTTTTTTGTTGCTGCGAGCTTTACGTGCGCGTAACGAAACTAACGAAGTCTGGCAGAATATCGGCATTGGCTTTACAGCTGCGTAACGAAAATATCGCCTGTAGTCAGAAGTGCGTTAGTTGCTGTACGTGCGTGTAAAGAAACTAACGCGCGCAATCGTAAAAACGGCATTGGCTTTACGTGCGTGTAACGAAAATATCGCTTGTAGTCGGAAGTGCGTTAGTTGCTGTACATGCGTGTAACGAAACTAACGCGCGTAATCGTAAAAACGGCATCGGCTTTACGCACGTGTAACGAAACTAACGGAATTTAGTGGAATATCGGCATCGGCTTTACATGCGTGTAAAGAAAAAGCCGTTTCATGCCTTCCGTCGCCTGTTTTTCAATGAAAAGCCGCTTCTGTTACGTATGAATTGACGTCAGCTTTTTCGCTATTGCGCAATTAAGGTGTGTAAGTAGTATTATGAAGAAGTATGACATACAAACATCGCAATATTGTAGACACCATCCCTAGCTACAAGCAGGGTAAGCCGGCTCCTCAATTGGAAGGCGTTCGCGCGTACAAAATTTCCAGCAACGAAAATCCGTACGAGCCTTTGAATAGCGTAAAAGAAGCTATTGCAACTCGCGCACTTAATGTAATTAACCGTTATCCTAATATGCGTGGCTCAGAAGTTGTTGATCAGCTTGCTAAGCGTTTTGATGTTACGCCAGAAGAAGTAGTGCTTGGTTGTGGTTCTACTGAAGTTATTACGCAGCTTGTTGATTTGGTTGCCGGCCCTGGAGACGAGGTTGTGTATCCGTGGAGAAGCTTTGAGGCTTACCCGATTATTGTAACTGGCGCTGGAGCCACTAGCGTACAAATTCCTAACCGTGCCGACGGTTCTCACGATGTTGACGCTATGATTTCCGCAATTAATGAGCATACTCGCTTGGTTATTTTGAACAATCCTAATAATCCAACTTCTGCGGCTCTTAGCGAAGCGGATGCTCGAAAAGTGCTGGATGCTGTTCCAAGTGATGTTCTTGTGCTTATTGACGAGGCTTATGTGCAGTTTAACACCGCTGAGGGCACTGCAGACGGTCTTAAGTTGTACCGAGAGTATCCGAACGTTGTTGTTGCTCAAACTTTCTCTAAAGCGTACGGTTTGGCCGGTTTGCGAATTGGGTATGCGATTGCTCCTGCGGATGTTGTAGAAGGCATGCGTAAGGTTGCGGTTCCGTTCGGCGTGTCGCAGGTGGCGCAAGTTGCAGCTTTGGCTTCGTTGGAGGATGCTGCTACTGAGGAGATGAAAACTCGTGTTTCTGCTCTTGTAGTTGAGCGTGAGCGCATTGTGCGCGCTTTGCGTGAGCAGGGTTGGAATATTACCGACGCTTACGCAAACTTCTTCTGGATGCCGTTTGGTGCGGATACTGAGCGTGCAACTGAGCGTTTTGTTGCGGCTGGATTGTCTGTTCGTGCTTTTGCTGGCGAAGGTATTCGTATTAGCATTGGCGAAACGGAGGCAAATGACCGCGTGTTGAGCGTTTGTGAAAAATTAAAAAATGACGGTTTTTCGCTTAATAACTAGTTTTTTGCGTAAAAACTTTCCGCTTCGGCGTGTCTTAGACTTGCATTAGTCGCGCGTTCGTGGCAGAATAACAAAGTTGCCGTTTGAAGTTCACTTCTTACGGAGACTGCTGGCGGGTTTCCCAAGTGGTCAAAGGGAGCTGACTGTAAATCAGCCGCTTCGTGCTTCAGTGGTTCGAATCCACTACCCGCCACGCCTCGATAGCTCAGTGGTAGAGCACTTCCTTGGTAAGGAAGAGGTCGTGAGTCCGATTCTCACTCGAGGCTCTCTGGCGGGGTAGCTCAGCTGGCTAGAGCGTACGACTCATAATCGTAAGGTCAAGAGTTCGAGTCTCTTCCTCGCTACAACGGCCAGTAGGAGACTGGCTGGCCAACAATGAATTGTAGAGGTGAACGAAATGGCAAGCAAGAGCGCCGACATCCGTCCGGGCATCACGATGGCATGCACGGAGTGCAAGGAGCGTAATTACATCACGACGAAGAATCGTCGTAATACGCCTGATCGTCTCGAGCTGAACAAGTTCTGCCCACGCTGCGGCAAGCATACGCTTCATCGCGAGACCCGCTGAAAACTTCAGCGTTCGCGTTGGAATGTTTTCCTGTTTTGGTTCATTTCAATCGCGCAAATTGATACTTATTACCCCGCTTTTTGCGGGGTTTTTTGTTTTCGGTATTCGTTTCGGTATTCGTTTATAGTACGCATCAACGCATGCTGTCATTGAGTCGGTTGGATTTCGATATTCCCTTTACGCGCACGTATAGCAACTAACGCTTTTTGACGTGATTACGTTATTTTCGTTACTTGCACGTAAAGTCACTGCCGAATTTTCGCGCGATTTCGGCATTTTCGTTACTCTCGCGTACAGTAACTAACGCTTTTTTGCGCGATTTCAGCATTTTCGTTACATCCGTGTAAAACAATTGCCGCTTTTCGTTACGCTTTTCGTTACGCTTTTCGTTACCGGTTTTGTTAAAATTAAGTACATGACTATGCAAGCATCTTTGGCATCTTTAGTAGATAATCCAACTTTCGCAGATCTTACAACAATTGGTGTTGGCGGGAAAATTGCTCGTTTTATAGAACCAAAAACGCGAGTTGCGGTTATTGAAGCCGTAGAAGATGCGGACGAGGCAAATCTGCCTTTGTGTGTTATTGGTGGCGGTTCGAATATGCTCGTAAGCGACGAGCCGTTTAGTGGAGTTGTTGTGCGTGATTCTCGCCGCACTATTAGTGTGCTAGATGAAGCAGCTCCTGCCGAAGATGGCATTGATAAAAATACTGGAGCGCATTTAGTTCATGTGAATGTTGAAGCTGGTTGTAATTGGGACGATTTTGTAGCTCACGCAATTGATCTTGGCTTAGAGGGCGTTGAGGGACTTTCGGGTATTCCTGGCACTGTTGGAGCTAGCGTTGTTCAAAATATTGGCGCCTACGGCCAGGAGGTATCTCAAAGCGTTATTTCTGTAGAAGTTTGGGATCGCGCAACAAAGTCTACTATGGAATTGGCTAGTAGCGATTTGCGTTTTAGCTACCGCACTTCTTTGCTTAAGCAAAGTATGTACGTTTCTGCAGGAGTCCCAGGTGATTCGTATTTTCCAACTCCGCGTTACGTTGTTTTGTCTGTTACTTTTTGCCTGCGTCATAGCGAAACTGGGGTTGTTGCTCATTCTCAGTTGGCGCGTGCTTTGAACGTTGAAGTTGGTGAGCGTATGAAAACTTCGGTAATTCGACGCGAAGTTTTGCGCGTGCGCGCTTCTAAGGGAATGCTTGAGGATGCTTCTCGCTACGAAAATAAGTGGATGCAGGGTGCGAAAAGTGCTGCTGGCGTAGAATCTGCTTTGAATTTGCAGAAGGAAGATTATGTTGCTGGTGAGTGGCATGAAGGTGACGATTTTTACAGCGATCGCCATAGTTGTGGCAGTTTCTTTATGAATCCAATAATGGCTAAGGCTCAGGCTGATTTGCTTCCGGAGGATGCTCCGCGTTTTGACGCTTTGCTTCCGGATGGTTCTAAAGGTGTTAAAACTTCTGCCGCGTGGCTTATTGATCATGCAGGTTTTCACAAGGGATTTAGGCTTAGTGAGAATGGTGAAGCTTCTCACGCCGGGCTTTCGTCTTTGCATACTTTGGCATTAACTAATCGCAATCATGCTTCTTCTAAAGACGTACTTTTTTTGGCAAAAACTGTTATTGAGGGTGTTAAAAGTAAATTTGGTGTTACGTTAGTGCCGGAACCTGTGCTTATTGGTCTTTCCGTAAATTAAAAATTTACGGTTGAGTTGCCTATTGTTCCGAAAAATATAAGGTCATTCTTAAAAATTTCGTAAATAATAAAGAAACACACGGTAAAACTACCGTATAAGCAATGTTTTGTGTAATATTTACCTACATTATCCGTATAAAAAAATTTTTCGTTTACTGAATATAGCGGCTGCTTTATATTTGCGGCTGCTATATACGCATAGTAAGCGGAAAATTTATATAGATGATGTCGCAATGTTCCGCAGAATTCGTTGATGCGTTTCTAATTGCGTCGTACCTTTATACCTACCTCAACGAAAGTGCGTTTATTATGCAAATATGGAGAAAAAAGTCTGTTGAACAGACTATCGCAGAGACAATGGATGGTGATCGCCATCTTAAACGTACCTTAAATGCGTGGGATTTGGCAGTTATGGGTGTTGCTGTTGCTGTTGGCGCCGGTATTTTCTCGGTTGGCGCTCAGGCTGCAGCTTTCCATGCTGGTCCTGCAGTAATTATTAGCTTTATTATTGCGGGTATTGTGTGCGGTTCTGCTGCAATGTGCTATGCAGAATTTGCGTCAATGATTCCAGTTGCTGGCTCTGCTTACACATTCACGTATACTACAGTCGGCGAGCTTATTGCTTGGATTATCGGCTGGGATATGATCCTGGAAATGCTGATGGCTGGCTCAGTGATTGCAAAGTATTGGGGCGTTTATCTTAACGATTTAATGAAGCTTTTCGGCTTGAATATGACCACCAGTTTTAGTCTAGGTGGTTTTACTATTGATCTTGCTCCAATTATAATCGTTGCATTCTTTACAACTATGCTTGTTCTTGGAACTAAGCTTTCTGCACGCTTCGACGGTGCTTTAACAATCTTGAAGATTGGTATTGTTCTGTTCGTTGTAGTTGTTGGCTTCTTCTACATTAAGGCTTCAAACTTTACGCCATTCGTGCCTCCAGCTCAAGATCCAGCCAGTGTTAAGGGAATGGAAGTTTCTGGCGTTATGAGCCAGCCTTTGTGGCAGTGGATAACCGGTATGCAGCCAGCTGTTTATGGTGTTACTGGTATTCTTTCCGGCGCGGCCCTCGTGTTCTTCGCATTCATCGGCTTTGATGTTGTTGCAACTACTGCAGAGGAAACTAAGGATCCGCATAAGAACATTCCGCGAGGCATTGGTCTTGGTTTGCTTATTGTTACTGTTCTTTACATCCTCGTTGCAGTTGTAACTACCGGCATGGTTTCCTACAAGAAGTTGGCTAAGCAGGCAGCTCCTTCGCTTTCTACAAGCTTCGAACTTGTTGGAGCTACTTGGGCTGCGAAGATTATTTCCCTCGGTATTGTTATTGGTTTAACAACCGTTGTGATGGTTCTTTTGCTTGGTCTTACGCGTATTATCTTCGCCGTAAGCCGCGATGGTTTGCTTCCACGTAGCTTCTCTAAGGTGAGTAAGCGCGGTATTCCTGCAAGGCTTCAGATTGTTTCTGGAATTGTTGTTGCAGTTGTGGCTTCTACTCTCGATATTGGCATTCTTTCCGACATGGTTAATATTGGTACGCTTTCCGCGTTCCTGCTTGTTTCTGCCGGTGTTCCAATTATGCGTATGCGTAGGCCTGATTTGCACCGTTCGTTTATGGTTCCAGGCAATCCATGGCTTCCGATGTTCGCAGCGCTTTCTACGTTCTGGCTCATGCTTAACTTGTCCGTTCTTACTTGGATTCGTTTCGCAGTGTGGTTGGCAATCGGTTTCGCAGTGTACTTCGGCTACTCTTACCGCAATTCGTTGCTTGGTAGGCAAATACGTAAAGCTAAGCAGCTTGGTGTTCCTGTAGAAACCTTGTTTGCTCAGGATGCTGCTGCTGCAGAAAAAGTTGCAGAAGGCGAAACTGAGGAGCAGGCTCGTGCAGAAGCTCAAGCTGAAGTAGCTGCTGCGGCTCATGCTGCGCCTGCTGAAGCTGCTCCTTCGGGAGATAAGTAAAAATTAATAAAATATAATTAGTTATCTAATAATTTATTTAATTAATTATTTATTTAGCAAGAAGTCGGCATGCGTTTATATTCGTGTGCCGACTTTTTGTGTCATCTACTTTTCAAAATGTTCTATAATAGAAAAGTTGCATAAAAATATGATTTGCGCGTAGAAAGTAAATATGCAGAAAGGAGGGCATTATGCCGTATGTAATAGCAGAACCTTGCGTGGATGTAAAAGATAAAGCGTGCGTTGATGAATGCCCTGTAGACTGCATTTATGAAGGCGACCGCACGCTTTATATTAACCCAAACGAGTGCGTTGATTGTGGAGCTTGCGAGCCAGCTTGCCCGGTTGAGGCTATTTTTTACGAGGATGATTTGCCGGAAGGCTGGGAATGGTACCGCGATGCTGCGGTTGATTATTTCGATAAGCTTGGCGATTTAGGCGGAGCTACAGATGCTGGAGCTTCCGGGTGGGACGAGGCGCGTGTAGCCGCTTTGCCTACGCGCTCAGACGAAGCAAGTAGCTAACTACTTGCAAAGTATTGTTTAATGTGGCGCGAGTTCACACTCCAATGCGTGCAGCGTCGTCGCCATATTTTTTGCGAACGGCATCTAAAGCGTGCTCCGCGCTTCTCAATCTAGTGTTTTTATTCATTGCCGACATTTTGTTTTGCGTAGGATTTTTAGTTTCGCGCGTATTTTCTTCCAAAATATCGCTTAATGAAGGCTGCAGCGAAGCTTGACTTGCAGGAACAAGATTATTTGCCGTAATACCAGCTAAACGAACAGGGCTTAAAAGCTTTGTGTTGTTGCCGCCAATAATGTAATTATGAACAGTTGGATTAGCTTTAGAAAGCAAGTCAACAGCATGCTTGTAAAACTCGTGCGTTGAATCAGTTGCGTTTCGCAAAGTAAAAGATCTAGTAGCGTAGTGCAAGTCGCTAAAGCGCAGTTTTAGCGTTATTGTGCGCGCCATAAGCTTACGGTTTCGCAAATGTTGAGTTACTTCGCTGCAGCATTGTTGCAGCAATTGTTGAACAGTATGCTCGTCCGTAGTGTCCGAATCAAGAGTTCGCTCAGTGCCAATAGATTTTTCCGGAGTATGCGGCGTTACGGTGCGCACATCTATGCCTCTAATAGACTGGTATATCATTCTTGCCATGCTTTGCGAGCCGGCTATGCGAGTAAGCGTTTTTTCGTCAACATTTTTAAGCGACTCAACAGTAGATAATCCCCAATCTTCAAGCTTTCGTATTAAAGACGGGCCAATTCCGGGTATTGCGCGCAAAGGCATTATTGATACAAAATCTTCATTGCGTTTTTGTGGAATAAGAAGCATGCCATTAGGTTTTGCGTTAGTTGAAGCCATTTTTGCAATAAGTTTATTGCTGGCAATGCCAACAGAGCATGTAATATGGTATTTTTCAAATACTTCTTTTCGTATCCACGTTCCAATATTTACAGGCGACTTCCATTTTAATAAAGCCGATTTAACGTTCATATAACATTCGTCAACAGAAACTTTTTCGACTTGATTAGTAACGCTCAAAAAAATTTCGTCGAAAATACTTTTAGAAACGCTTAAATAGTAGGGCATGTCAACCGGTAGGAAAACTCCCTGCGGGCAAAGACTTTTAGCTTTCACAACAGGCATTGCAGAATTGACGCCGTAAGCGCGCGCTTCGTAACTTGCTGCAGAAACAACAGCACGATTCCCTGTGCCAATAATAAGCGGCTTTCCTTTAAGCTCCGGGTGTCTAGCAACTTCTAAAGAGGCATAGAACGCGTCCATGTCAACATGAAGCATGTTGCAGCCGGAGGTGTCGTTACCCCAATCTCGTTTTGCTGCTTTTACTCTCGGTGCTGTACTCATAAATCTATAATAGAACAAACGTTCGATTTTTGAGAAAAGTAAAGTTTTTTGCAAAAAGGCGAGTGTTGGCGAATATTTGCGCTATATTTGCGTTATATTTGCGTTGTGTCGGAATTGTGTCGGCGTTATGTTCATGTAGGGTAGTTTTATGAAGCAATTCGTGGTCAATCTTTTACACCGTATGCCTGTGCTGCTAATTATTGTTTTTGAAGCTGCGATGGTTTATACGGCAACATCTGTAGCAAAAGTGGCGTTTAGCCAGCTAGACCCGCTGTACGCAGTGTGGTATCGCGTTGGTTTTATGACTTTGCTGCTGCTGGCCTGGCGTAGGCCGTTTTCCAAAGAAAAGCGCGCTGTTCTGCCGAAAACTTTGCGTGAGTGGGGTTATGTTGTTGCGGTTGGTGTTTCTCTTGTTGCTATGAATACAATGTTTTACGTTGCGATTAGCTGCATGCCTGTTGGTGTTGCTGTAACAATTGAGTTTATAGGACCTTTGCTTGTTGCTGTTATTACTGGGCATGAGTGGCGTGAGCGAGTTGGAATGGTGATTGCGGTTTGCGGAATTGCGTTACTTGCGAGCGCGTCTATTCATAGTGCTGTAAGCCCGCATTTTCTAATAGGTTTATGCGCTATTATTGTTGGCGGCTTAATGTGGGGATTGTATATTGTTTCCGGGCGAAAAATTGCAAAAGCTTCGCATGCTATTGATCGCGTAACTGTTGCGGCTCTTATTGGCTGGCTTTTGCAATCTATTTTTCTTGCGGTTCCTGCAGTACAGCACGTTGTTTGGCCTAAAGCGGAAGCTACGTGGGCTGCTCGCCCTGGTGGCTCGTTTGCTTTGCTTGCGTTAATGCTTGTGATTGCAGTCTGCGCTTCATTTTTCCCGGCTTTGCTGGACCAGGTTTTACTTAAGCGCGTTAGCTCCGCAAAATATT
>CAMYED010000017.1 GCA_947254595.1 uncultured Gardnerella sp.
AGCCGTTCGGCTGATTTGCGAATCGACGACTTCGAGCTGCATAATGCGCGAGAAGCCACTTCGATTCGCTGAGCTTGCTCAAGTTGAAAGCACGGGGTGCTTTCAACGCAAGCTCAGTAGCGAGCGCGTTACCCGCGCGAGCGTTAAGCACCCCGTGCTTCACAATTGAGCCAAATCACGCTTTGAAGGAGCTTGAAATCCCAATGATTTCAAGCTCAGTCAAAGCGCGCGCGAAAGCAACTCGGAGCGGAAACTCGCTTAAGTTGGAAGTCCGGGGGACTTCCAACGCGAGTTTCGTAGCGAGCGCGTTATTTGCGCGAGCGTCCCGCGCTCAGTGCGAAAAATCTCAAATCTCCACCACACTAAGAGCAAAATATTTGTGCGTTTTTTTTTTCTTAGATGTCGTCGTCGCCCCCAAATTCGTCGTCGCCCCCAAATTCGTCGTCGCCATCAAATTCGTCGTCGCCATCAAATTCGTCGTCCGTAGAGTTTGAGTTGCGGTCAGTCTGCTTTGTTTGTGATTTGCTGCTGTTTTTTGCGTTCTCATTTTTAGCGGAGTCAGCATTTCGTTTTGTAAATTGTGTGGTTCCGCGATTCAAATCGTGCCCAATAGCGGATGCTTCCAAAATTACGCGAT
The DNA here is from genome assembly GCA_947254595.1 of uncultured Gardnerella sp. Lineage (GTDB taxonomy): Bacteria > Actinomycetota > Actinomycetes > Actinomycetales > Bifidobacteriaceae > Bifidobacterium. The sequence goes on from CAMYED010000017.1 coordinate 638, forward strand.
TATAATCGTTTCCATCTTTCGTCCAGCTTTCTGTGCTTAAGTTGCCGTATACAACAATCGCGTCGCCTTTATGCACGCTTTTTAGCACGTTTGAAGCCAAAGTTCTATAGGCTTTTACCGTCATCCACGTGGTTGGTCTATCGTGCCATTGATGTTCATCGTTTCTGTAGTAGGATTGTGTACTTGCGATTCGTAGCGAGCAGGCTGGAGAGTTTTCGTTACGGCCAAAACTTACCGGTTCTGCTCCTACGTATCCGCTAATTGTCACTGTAGACTGTTGTTGCACCATATTTCATAGTCCTTTCACGAATTGGACTGCAGCCATTTCAGCCCCGAACTCATAGCCACAATTGACCATGAGCTTCGCAGCCACGAGGAAATGCCGCAGTAATAATAACTATGAACTTTGCGCAACAACTTTGCTAGAAAATTTTGCCATTGTGGTTAAAACCTATGTTTTATCCACATTAATAAAAAATTCTTTACAAAATTGGCAAAAGTGAGTAGCGGGAAACAGGTAGCAAAGTAATACAACCGTTAGCTAAGTAATACAAAATGTAATTAAGTAACATAAAAGCCTGCAAACGTTTCGTATGATCGTCTGCAGGCTTCTATTTTTTTGACTTTTTAACTTATTTACGATTTATTCGCAACTTACCAAAAGCGATTTATTCGCAACTTACCAAATGTGCACGCGCTCAGCAGGGTCGAGCCACATTTCGTCGCCTTCTTTAACGCTGAAAGCATCGTAGAATAAGTCCACGTTTCGAGCAATTCCGTTAGTGCGGCATTCGGCTGGGGAGTGCGGGTCGATTTGAAGCAGCTGCTCAGCAATCTCGTTACGAGCTTTGGAACGCCATACCAACGCGTAGCTTAAGAAGAATCGCTGCAAAGCAGTGAAACCGTCTACTTCAGGAGCGTTACGCAAAGTTTCGCGAATTGCTTCGTCGCTTCCGTCAATCTCTCGTCCTTCGCTCTTTTGCAAAGCAAAAGCGTACGCTTTAAGCGCAATAGTTACGCCGCTTAAATCGCCAATATTTTCGCCGATTGTTAAAGCGCCGTTTACGTGAGGCATTGCGTCTCGCTCAGCTTTGCTCTTCAAGTGAGAGTATTTAACAATAAGTTGCGTTGGTGTAAAAGCATTGTATTGTTCAATAAGCTTTTTAGTGCGCTCAGCAAAGTTGGCTTTGTCTTCTTCAGTCCACCAATTGTTAAGCATGCCGTCGCCGTCGTATTCGCAACCTTGGTCGTCAAAACCGTGGCCGATTTCGTGGCCAATCACTGCACCAATAGCGCCGTAATTTGCTGCGTCTGGAGCGCTCGGGTTAAAGAATGGTGGTTGCAAAATTGCAGCAGGGAACACGATTACGTTAAGCAACGGATCGTAGTAAGCGTTCACAGTTTGCGGAGTCATCTGCCATTCTTCGCGATCCACAGGCTTTCCAGCTTTCGCAGTATTCTTACCAAAGCCAAATCGATAAACTTCGCGCATATTTTCAACTAAACCAGCGTCTTCCTTAATATTTAACGCAGAATAGTCAACCCAATGATTCGTGTAACCAATATTCGGCTCAAACTTGCTAAGCTTTTCCAAAGCCTTCGCTTTAGTCTCCTCGCCAAGCCAGCTGCTGTGCGAAATCGACTCGCGATAAGCGTTAATAAGATTGTCAACTAATTCCTGCATATACTTTTTAGAAGACTCAGGGAAGTGCAAGCGCACGTATTCTAAACCAACTTCTTCGCCGCAAGAATCGCCAACAACTCCCACTGCGCGCTTCCAACGGTCGCGCTGCTTTGTGGCGCCAGAAAGCACTTTGCCGTAGAAGTCGAATCGCGCTTGTGCAAAATCTTCACTAAGTAAGCTTGCCCAGCGCAAAATCACGTGTACGCGTGCCCAAAGCTTCAAATCTTCTAAGTCGGCTTCTTGCCAAATCTTATTCAAACCTTCTATAAAGCTTGGCTCGTGAACTACTACTTTGCTAAAGGCTTCGTGAAGGTTGATTGGCTGGTTTTCTGCAGTTTTTGAATTATCGTACGCTTTTTGCGCAGCGTCTAAGAAGGCGTTGATATTCAGTGCTTCAAGAGTTTTTGCCAAATCAGCATAATCGTAAGGATTATAAGTTTTTTGAGAATCGCGAGTTGCTACGTTATCCCAATGCTTGCTTGCAATCTGCGTTTCAACATTCAAGAAACGCTCGGCTTGCGCTTGGGTTGTAGCGGCGTCTCCGTAGCCTGCTAAGCGCAGCAAAGAAGCTACCATTTTTACGTATTCATCGCGAATTGGAGCGTAATTGTCTTCGCGATAGTATGCTTCGTCTGGCAAGCCCAATCCCGACTGCTCAATATGCATAATATTCGTCTTAGGATCCTTAGGATCTCCGTAAACGCCAAAATAGAACATTGCATCCGGTCCGCCGTAAGGGTTAAGCGTGCCGAGAGTGCGAACCAAATCTTCCTTGCTGCAAGCTTTATCTACAGCGTCTAAATCGCTTTTAATTGGCGTAATTCCAGCTTTTTCAATAGCTGCAGTATCCAAATAGTTACGGTATAAAGCTTGTGACTTTTTGGCTTGGCAATCTTCGCTTTCTAAAATATCTCGAATTTGCGTCTCTGCATCTTCTGCAAGCTTGTGGAAAGCACCAAACATTGGGCGGTCGTCTGGAAGAGTGTAAGTGTCAATCCAAGGGCCGTTTACGTAACGGAACAAGTCGTCTTGTGGACGAGTGACTGACGAGAAGGAGGCAGGGTCGAAATCTACAGCAGAAATTTCTTTCTGCGATTCGTGGTCGCCTTTATTATTGTTTTCATTGTTATTAAGCATGAATTTAGCTTACAAGTATTAAGCGACACTATTAGTTAGTATTTTCGCAATATTTTCGCCATATTTTGCGCTATTTTCGTGCCTGCGCGTTAGTCTTGAAGCATGATTGAACTGAAAACTCCAGCTGAAATTGAAGCGATGAAACCTGCTGGTCGCTTTGTCGGTAGTATTCTTAAAGACTTAAAAGCAATGACTAAAGTTGGCACTAATCTTCTTGAGATTGATGATTTTGTTCGCCAGCGTATTATGAGCCGCAAAGGTGCGTCTTCTTGCTATGTTGATTACGCGCCTGATTTTGGAACGGGGCCTTTTGCGCACTATATTTGCACTTCTGTAAATGATGCTGTTCTTCACGGAGTTCCTTACGATTACAATCTTAAAGATGGTGATTTGCTAACTCTTGATTTGGCGATTAATGTCGATGGCTGGGTTGGTGATTCTGCTATTAGTTTCGTGGTTGGAAAGCATGCGGATCCTGAGGATTTGCGCTTGATTAAGTGCACTGAGGAAGCGCTTGAGGCTGGTATTAATATGGCTCAGCCTGGAAACCGTCTTGGCGATATTTCTGCAGCTGTTGGTTGTGTTGCTCACGAGTATGGTTACAGCGTAAACCTTGAGTTTGGTGGTCACGGAGTTGGCCATATTATGCATGGCGATCCTCACGTTCCTAACGATGGCACTGCTCACCACGGTTATAAGCTTCGCCCAGGCTTGGTTATTGCAATTGAGCCATGGTTCTTAAAGACTACTGACGAGATTTACCAGGATCCTAAGGATGGTTGGACTCTTCGTTCTGCTGATGGTTCTCGCGGTGCGCACACTGAACATACGATTGCAATCACTGAGAATGGTCCGGAGATTTTGACTGTACGCTAAACTTGTTACGCTAAACTTATAAATAGTTTATAAATACGTTATAAATAGTTTATTTGGTAAAAGTTTTGCGAATAGTTATTAGTGATTGCGTAAAAGATAACGGATATAAAGAGGAACTTTAAGTAAATGGCGGAATTTGATTTTGCACAGGCGTTACGCGATGTTGAATCAAAGTATGCTTCGATTGAGAAGGCTTTAGACGTCGATTCGTTGAAGGCTACGATTGCTGATTTAGAAAAGCAGGCTGCTGAGCCTGGGCTTTGGGATGATTCTGAGCATGCTCAGCAGGTTACGAGTAAGCTTTCTGCGGCTCAGTCTCAGTTGAAGCGTGTGCAAGCTGTAGATCAGCGTATTGAGGATACTAAGACTTTGATTGAGCTTGGTCAAGAAGAAGGCGATGCTGATTCTATGAGCGAGGCTCAGGATGAGCTTGGCTCTATTGCTCACGAGCTTGACGATATGGAAGTTCAGACTCTTCTTGACGGTGAATACGACGCTCGTTCTGCGGTTGTTACTATTCGCTCGGGCGCGGGCGGAGTGGATGCTGCTGATTTTGCGCAAATGCTTCTTCGCATGTACTTGCGTTGGGCTGAGCGTAATGGCTACAAAACTAAGATGATGGACACGTCTTACGCGGAAGAAGCTGGTATTAAGTCCGCTACTTTCCAAGTGGATGCCCCGTACGCGTATGGTCGTCTTTCTGTTGAAGGTGGCACTCACAGAATGGTTCGTATTTCGCCTTTCGACAATCAAGGCCGCCGTCAAACTGGATTCAGCGCAGTAGAAGTAATTCCTCTTGTTGAAGCTACGGATCATATCGATATTCCAGATTCTGACATTCGCGTGGATACTTTCCAAGCTTCAGGCCCTGGCGGACAAGGCGTAAATACTACTTATTCTGCTGTTCGTATTACGCATTTGCCAACCGGTTTGGTTGTTTCTATGCAGGATGAGCGCAGTCAGATTCAAAACCGCGCTGCTGCAATGGCTGTTTTGCAGTCGCGTTTGCTTGTGCTTAAGCATGCTGAAGAAGCTGCTAAAAAGAAGGAGCTTGCTGGAGATATTAAGGCAAGTTGGGGAGACCAAATGCGCTCCTACGTGCTTCACCCGTATCAGATGGTGAAGGATTTGCGCACTGGCTACGAAACTTCGCAAACTCAGGCTGTTTTCGACGGCGATATTGACGGCTTTATTGAAGCTGGCATTCGTTGGCGTCACGAGCAGCGAGTTGCGGCTCAAAAAGAAGCTGAAAAAGAAGCTGAAGCTTAAAAATAAGCCGAAAAATAAGCCGAAAATAATCTTAAACTAAAGCAAATCTAAAACTAAAAACCAATAATTACACATAATCTCAATTACACATAATCTTCGGAAGGATTGAAACAATGTCGCTGATTTCATTAGATCATGTGTCAAAAATATATCCTAGAGGTACGCGTCCAGCATTAGACGATGTGTCTTTGCATGTTGATCGCGGAGATTTTGTGTTTTTGGTTGGTGCTTCTGGTTCTGGAAAAACCACTTTGCTTAGTTTGCTGCTTCGCGAAGAAGAAGCTAATAGCGGCGAAATTCATGTTGCTGGTAACGATTTGCGCAGGCTTTCTAACCGTCAGGTTCCGCAGTATCGTAGGTCGCTTGGCTTTATTTTCCAGGATTATAAGCTACTTAATAATAAAACTGTGTACCAAAATGTTGCTTTTGCTTTAGAGGTGATTGGCACGAGTAGGGCGACTATTCGTTCGCTTGTGCCGCGCGTTTTGGAAACGGTTGGTTTAACTGGTAAGGAGCACAATTATCCGCACGAGCTTTCTGGCGGTGAAGCTCAACGTGTTGCTATTGCGCGCGCGTACGTGAATCATCCGCAAATTCTGCTTGCCGATGAGCCTACTGGTAATTTGGATCCAACTACTTCTCTCGGAATTATGGAAGTTTTGGATGCTATTAACCGCACTGGCACTACGATTGTTATGGCTACGCATAATGAGGAGATTGTGAACTCTATGCGTAAACGCGTTGTTGAGCTTCACGAGGGTAAGATTGTTCGAGATGAGCGTGAGGGTTCTTACGATTCTGCTCTTTACTTCCCGGATTCAGATGTTGAACAAAAGTCTAAAGCTCAGCAGTCTGTTGAAAAAAATAGCGAAGAGGCTGAAATTTCAGCTTCAATCAATCAGCCTGAAAATACTGAAAAGCATAAGCGACTTTCTAAAAAAGCTCAACGTGCGGAGCAGGCTCGCGAAACTGTTGATATGGTAACTAAGTCTTTACAAAATAGTGTGCCCGAAAATGATGGTATTGCGCGACTTGCTCAGTCCGTTCATTCCGGCAGAACTGGCCGTTACGGCGAAGTTTTCCAGTCTTTGGAAACGACTATGACGTGGGGTCGCGGTTTGGTTAATAATAATCCTCCTAAGCCGCCAACTGTTTCTTCGAAGGATGCTGCAAAAGATTCTGATAAGGACGCTGCTAAGGACGTTTCGAAGGATGCTGATAATAACGCTACTAAAGACGCTACTAAAGACGCTTTGAAGGATGTTGCTAAAGACGACGTGCAGAATGACGTTAATAACACTGCGCAAGACGCTGCGAATAACGAGTCTAATAACGCTACTAAAGACGCTTCGAATAATAACAACACTGCTGAATCCGACGCGAATCAAGCTGAAGGAGAGAACTAATGAGCTTGCGATTCATTTTTTCCGAAACTTGCATTAGCTTACGTCGCAACGTTTCGATGATTCTTTCCGTAATGCTTGTAACGTTTATTTCGTTCCTTTTTATTGGTGCTTCCGTGCTTATGCAAGCGCAGATTACCAAAGCAAAAGGCGATTGGTACGACAAAGTTGAGGTTGTTGCGTGGCTTTGCCCGGACGGAACTAGCCAATCTCCTTCCTGCGCTTCTGGAAAAGCTCCTACGAGTGCAGAAATAGTAAAATTGGAGCATATTATTCACCAGGAATTAGGTGACGATGTTTCAAATATTACTTACGTAAGTCGTAACGAATTTTATAAAAATACGTTCTTAAAGCAGTATCCTAACGGAATGTATCAGGGTAGAACTCTTACCGCCGCAGATATGCAGGATTCTCTGCGTTTGAAGCTCACGAATCCTATGAAGTATCAGGTTGTTTCGGAAGTGCTTTCTGGTAGGGACGGTGTTGAAGAAGTTGTTGATCAGCGTCAAATTTTCGATCCTGTTTTTGGTATTCTAAATCGAGCTACTGTAGTTACGATTGTGCTTGCTGCGGTAATGGTGGTTGTTGCTATTATGCTTACTGGCATTACGATTCGTATGTCTGCTGCAAGCCGACGTCAGGAAACTGAAATTATGCGTTTAGTGGGCGCCTCTAACTGGACTATTCGAATGCCGTTTATTCTTGAAGGTGCGTTTGCTTCGCTTGCTGGCTCTTTGCTTGCAGGGGCAGCGTTGAGTTTGGTTGTAAAAGTGTTTGTAACTGATTGGCTTGCGCAGAATGTTCGCTGGATGCCTTTTATAACGCAGTCTACTGTGTGGCTGTGCGTTCCGGCGCTTGTTGCGGGGGCGGTAGTTCTATCGGTATTCGCTTCGGCTATTACGCTTCGACGCTACTTAAAGGCGTAAGCTGGTACGCATAAGCGTAAGCTGTTAAAACTTAAGTTTTGTATTAGGAATCTCGCGTGATTCTTGACTTTACGCTATAATTCGCATTAGTAACATGGAAAGGGAAGTGATATGAGCGAAGTTCGACGTAGCATGTATGCAATTCGACGCACTCATATAGTAGTGAGCCTGTTTGTTGCCTGTGCGATGATGTTTGCTGGAGTTGCTGGCTCATTGTTGACGGCGCCTAAAGCGAATGCAGTTAGTATGAACGAGTACAGGCGTAAAGTGCAACGAAACGAGAATTTGAAGCGTCAGCTTGCTGGCGTGAATAAACAGTTGGCGAATAAAATTCTCGAGCTTAACGACTTAAACGAGCGTCAAATTCCAGGTCAGGTGCGTGCAGAGCAGCAGGCGGAAGAACAAGCGAATCAAGCTCGTAGTCTTGCCGAAGCAACGCAGCAGCGTTTGGAATCGGCTCAAAAAGATAAGCGCGATTTAGAAGAAAAAATTAAAAAAACGGGCGTCGATTTTGACGATGCTAAAGCTCAAGTTGCGCAACTTGCTCGTAAAAGTTTCCACGGTTCTCAAGCTTCCGACGTAATGGATATTGTTACTAAGTCAACTACTACGGAACAGTTTGTTGGAAAGCTTCAGTCTGAAGCTGCGGTTGCTCGTAGTGAGGCAAATGCCGCAAATGATGCTGCAGTTAAGTTAAATACTTCTATGAATCGTCGCCAGCGTTTGGCTGCTATTGAAGTGGAAATAGCTAAACTTAAGCAGCAAGCAGATTCGCAAGCTCAAACCGCTCAACTTGCTGCTAAAGCTGCTAACGATCGTAGGAAAGCTTTGCAAGATCTGCGCGATCAAGGCGAAACTATTCGTAAACAGCTTGAAAGTCAAAAAAGTAGTTTAACTACGCAGTCTGCTCGTGAAGCTGCAGAAATTGTAGCAATGAAGTCTGCTATTGATGCGCAGGCTCGCGCTCTTGCCAATAAGTCTTTTGCGCGTGCGGATCCTAATGCTGGTAATCGTCAGCAGTTACGAGGTGCTACTAGGGGGAACGTGTATTTGCCTCCAATGCAGCTTTCTGACGGTGCTGCTAACGGCATGAATTACACGGTTCCTGGCAATTGCCCTGAAGGAGCTAAGTTCTGCTACGGCCATAATACCGGAAATTCTGTTGGTGGTTCTGCGTATCCGGCTCGTCAGTGCACGCTTTGGGCTTATTTGCGTAGGTCGCAGCTTGGTCTGCCTGTTGGCTCGTACATGGGTAACGGTGCGGAATGGGCGAATACTGGTAGGCGTTTAGGATATTTGGTTAATCGCACGCCGCATGTTGGCGCTGTTATGGTGTTTGCGCGCGGCCAGCGAGTTGGCAACTGGACGGCAGACTGGCAGTATGGTCACGTTGCTGTTGTTGAGCGCGTGAATGCGGATGGTTCCGTGCTTATTTCCGAAGGTGGCACGGGCTTCTCAACATTCCCAGCGTACGAAACTATTTATAACCCGGGCGACTACGAGTACGTGCACTATTAAACTAAGCGTGCACTGTTAAATGTGCGCTATTAAATGTGCGCTATTAAATTTTAAGAACGTGCGAAGGTAGTTTGCTCGTATTTAGAAACTTAAGTGCTAATCTTAAGTGCGCTTGCCATGAGATATAAGTCTTGTGGCAAGTTTTGTTTATGGTCTTAGTTATTGGAGGGAGTTATGGCAAATAAGCCTGCTCAAGATGGTACGGTTACTGTAGCTCAAAATCGTAAGGCTCATCATGACTACGCTATTGAAGATTGCTACGAAGCTGGTCTTGCTCTTACTGGAACGGAAGTTAAGTCGTTGCGTGAGGGGCGAGCTTCTTTGGCTGAATCTTTTGTTAGTATCGACCGACGCGGTGAAATGTGGCTTGAGGGAGCGAATATTCCTGAATACTTAAACGGAACGTGGAATAATCATTCGCCTAAGCGTAAGCGCAAGCTGCTTCTTCACGCTCTGCAAATTGCGAAGCTTTCTAGGCAAACGGAGGCTAAGGGGTACACTGTAGTTCCTTTGCGATTGTATTTCCGCGGAAGTTATGTAAAAGTTGAGATTGCTTTAGCGCGTGGAAAGAAGGAGTTTGATAAGCGCCAGGCTTTGCGCGAGGAGCAGGATAAGCGCGAGGCTTTGCGCGAAATGCGCTACCGTAACTTGCGTTCTCGCTGACTGCAGTATTCGCTGACTGCGACTGCAGTTCTCGCTGACTGTAACATTCGCGGCGACCTGCCGAAGCGTTATTTACTACACTCGCGTGTAACGAAAATATCGCGTGCGACTTTAGAAGCGTTATTGCCTTTACGTCGGCGTAACGAAAATATCGCGTTTCGGCATTAAAGGCTATTGCGCGACACGCCACATAATATGCGTAACTTTGAATAATATACAGTTTCCGTACACACAAAGCGCAATTATTGTGCAAATGTGCTGCATGAGTATCTTCGTATATTCAGTAATCTGCATAAAAGCCTGTTGAGTTTGTAGTGCTATCGTGTATAGTTATACACATCAATGCAAATTATAGATTCTTAATACACATACGAGGAGAAGAACTATGTTGAAGTATATTAAGCCTGTTGCTGCTATTGCGTCTTTGGTATTGCTTGGTAGCGTCGCTGCTTGCGGTCCTGCTGATTCTAAGGCGGCGGATCCGGATGTTGCGCGCAGCTACGACGTGAGCCAGGTTAAGAAGGATGGTGCTGTTGCGGCATTGGTTCCGGCGGAAGTTGCGAAAACTGGTGAGCTTACGGTTGGTGTAAACGTAAGTTACGCTCCTGCCGAGTTCTTTGCTGCCGACGGCAAAACTCCAGTCGGCTACGAAATTGATTTTTCTAAAGCACTTGCGAAAGTGATGGGCTTAAAAGCAAAGATTATGCATGCGCAATTTGATTCCATTATTCCAGCAATTGGCAGCAAGTATAACGTTGGTATCTCCGGTTTCACTGTTAATGCTGAGCGTATGAAGTCTGTAGATTTTATTACTTACGCAAATGCTGGCTTGTCTTTTGAAGTACGTAAGGGCAATCCTACTAAAGTGGATACAAAGAATCTTTGCGGCAAAAAAGTAACTTTGGAAACCGGCACCGTCGGTGAACCAATTATGGAAGAAGCTAAGAAGCAGTGCGCTGCTAAGAAAGATAAGCCTCTTGAAATCATGAGCTTTAAGGAGCAGACTGACGCGACTACTGCGCTTCTTTCTGGTCGTGCTGACGTTATGTACGCTGATACTCCGGTTGCTGGTTACGCTGCGGTTAAGAATCCGGGTAAGCTTGAGATTCTTGAAAATAGTAAGGATGCGGAGCCGATGGGTGCTGCGGTTAAGAAGGGCGATGCTGCAATGCTTAAGGCTGTTAAGGCTGGCATTGATAAGCTTATGAAGTCCGGCGTTTACAAGGAGATTTTGAAGAAGTGGGGTGTTGAGGACGTTGCTATTAAGGAAGCTGTAGTTAATCCAAAGCTTTAATGATGCCTTGCCAAAACTCGCGCCACGTCAAGCTAGTCGTAAAATAACCTATAGTTTTGTTGAATCTGAGTCGTAATTTTTTGCGACTCAGATTGTTTCATTCTTTTAGCATATTATAAACCTGATTATGGGAGAATAAGTTGAATTCTGCAATCGCACATTCTTCAAAAACGGATGCTGACTCAACTCAGCGTGAACAAATTTTGCCGGTTAAAAGGCCTGGTCCTATTGTTGCTGGCGTAATTGTAGCTGTAGTAGCTTGCTCGTTGTTGTATGGCATAATCACTAATCCTCGCTTTGAGTGGGAAGTGGTTGGAATTTATTTGATTAGCGACAATGTTCTTGCTGGCATTGGTTGGACGCTTCTTTTAACTGTTTTGGCAATGGTTATTGCGATTGTTTTGGCTGTTGTTTTGGCGATGATGCGTAAGTCGGTGAATCCGGTTCTTCGCGGTGTGAGCTGGTTCTTTATTTGGTTTTTCCGTGGCACGCCTGTGTACACGCAGCTTGTGTTTTGGGGCATGTTTGCGGTGCTTGTGCCGCGATTGAGCATTGGTATTCCGTTTACATCCATAGAGTTTTGGTCTATCGATTCTAATGTAATTATGACTTCGCTTACGGCGGCTGTTGTAGGCTTGTCGCTGAACGAAGCAGCGTACTTGTCGGAAATTGTGCGAGCTGGTTTGGAAGCTGTTGATGTGGGTCAGGTTGAGGCGGCTCAGGCGCTTGGAATGGGTCGTGCTTTGACGATGAGGCGAGTGATTCTTCCGCAGGCGATGCGTATTATTGTTCCGCCGCTTGGCAATGAAACTATTGGTATGTTGAAAACTACTTCTTTGGTTTTGGCTGTGCCTTTTACGTTGGAGCTTCAGTTTGCTACGAATGCTATTGCTAATCGTATTTATAAGCCGATTCCGTTGCTTCTTGTTGCGAGTATTTGGTATTTGGTTATTACTTCTGTTTTGATGGTTTTGCAGTCTATGTTGGAGAAGCATTTTGGTAAGGGTTTTGAAGCGCGAGATATTGTGAAGCATGCTCAGTTGGATACGGATAAGGATCAGCGTGGTGACAATTCTTTGCATGCTCAGCAGAAGAATGTTAAGGGGCGTAATGATGCTACGATGCTCGGCTTTAATGCTTAATGAGTAATTAATACGGCGAAATATGGTAGCGAAATAACAATTAGATTGGATTGTAAAAATGATAGATACGTCAGCAAACGCAGCAAACGCTACGGCAGTGGCAATTGAGAATGTTCATAAATCATTCGGCAATGTGCAAGTATTAAACGGCATTAATATGACGGTAAACCCGGGTACGGTAACTGTTATTTTAGGCCCTTCGGGTTCCGGCAAATCTACGCTTTTGCGCTTAATCAACCAACTTGAAACGTTGACTGCGGGAAGTATAAGCATTTATGGCGAGCGTATTGGCGTAAAGCAAGTGATGCGTAAAGGAAAGCAGTGTTTGCAAGCGCTTAACGATAAAGAGATTGCTCAACAGCGTGCGAAACTTGGTATGGTTTTTCAGCGTTTTAATCTTTTCCCTCACATGACTGCTTTGGAAAACGTTATGGAAGCGCCTGTGCACGTGTTGCGTATGAACACTCAAGAAGCGCACGATTTAGCTGTTGCAGAGCTTAAGCGCGTTGGTATGGCTGAGCGCATGAATCATTATCCGGCGGAGCTTTCGGGCGGTCAGCAGCAGCGCGTGGCTATTGCGCGTGCGCTTGCTATGAAGCCGGAGATTATGCTGTTTGATGAGCCTACTTCTGCGCTTGACCCGGAGCTTGTTGGCGAAGTGTTGAATGTTATGCGCGATCTTGCTAAAGATGGCATGACGATGATTGTTGTAACGCACGAGATTGGTTTCGCGCGCGAAGTTGCGGATCAAGTCGTGTTTATGGATGGTGGCGTTATTGTCGAGCAGGGCACTGCTGATATTATTACGAATCCACAAACTGAGCGTTTTCAAGATTTTCTGCAGCACGTTTTGTAAAACTTGAGTGCACTAGTTGCACTAGTTGCATGAAACTTGCGTGTTTGCGCGCGTTCTTTTACACGCTCTAGCGTGCATTCGATTGCATATCGTACAATAGAAGATTATGTGTGGCATTGTAGGATACGCAGGTTTTGGAAAAGTTTGCGCAAAACCTTTGGAAGTTTGTTTAGGTGGATTAGAGCGTTTAGAGTATCGCGGCTACGATTCTTCAGGCGTGGCGTTGGTTGCGCCTGGAATGGATTGCGTTGCTGTGCGCAAAAAGGCGGGACGTCTTGCGGTATTGCGAGAAGATATTAGTGCGCATCCTATGCCGGAAGCTAGTGCCGCAATTGGGCATACTCGCTGGGCTACTAACGGTGCTCCTTGCGACGTAAACGCGCATCCGCACACGAGTGCTGACGGCAAAATCGCGCTTATTCATAACGGCATTATTGAAAATGCTGTGGTATTAAAAGATCAACTTCACGAAGAAGGCTACGAGTTTTCTTCTCAAACTGACACGGAAGTTGCAGCAAAATTGCTTGGTAAAGTCGCGAACGAAATCGTGGAAGAAACCGGTAAGCCGGACTTGTTTACTGCTCTTCGTCGCACTGCGAAAATGCTTAAGGGCGCTTTTACGCTTTTAGCTGTGGATGTTCGTCAGCCGAATATTGTTGTTGCTGTTCGCCACGATTCGCCGTTGGTTGTTGGCCTTGGTGATGGAGAGTACTTCTTGGGTTCGGATGTTGCTGCTTTTGTGGCTTATACGGATCGCGTTTTGGAAGTTGGGCAAGATCAGGCTGTGTGCATTGGCAATGTTGACGGCAATGTTGACGGCGCTGTTGACGGCGCTGGTAAAGCTGGCTTGCTGCTTACTGATTTTGACGGCAATATTGTTGAAAATCCTACGTGTTTTACGGTTGATTGGGATGCGTCTGCTGTTGAAAAAGGCGGCTGGGATTCCTTTATGGATAAGGAAATTCATGAGGATCCGCACGCTGTTGCCGACACTTTGCGCGGTCGTTTTGACGCGCAAGGAAATATTGTTCTTGACGAAGTGCATATTGGTCAGGATGTGTTGCGTGCAATTGACAAGATTATTGTTGTTGCTTGCGGCACTGCAAGCTACGCAGGGTTGGTTGCAAAATATGCGATTGAGCATTGGGTGCGTGTGCCGGTTGAGGTGGAGCTTGCGCACGAGTTTCGATATCGCGACCCTATTTTGACGCACCGTACGCTGGTTGTTGCTATTTCACAATCTGGCGAAACAATGGATACGCTTATGGCTTTGCGTCACGCGCGCGAGCAGGGAAGTCGCGTACTTGCAATTTGCAATACGCAAGGTTCTAGTATTCCGCGCGAATCAGATGCTGTACTTTACACACATGCAGGTCCGGAAATTGCTGTTGCTTCTACGAAAGCTTTCGTAGCGCAAATTGTTGCAGCGTACATGCTTGGTTTGTATTTGGCGCAAGTAAAAGGCACAATGTATCGCGACGAAATTCAGCAAATTGTTGCGCAACTTAAAGAGATGCCGAATAAAATTCAGCATGTGCTCGATACGCAATCGGACGCAATCATGAAAGCGGCTGAGCATACGCTGGAAGCTAAATCATTCTTATTCTTAGGTAGGCATGTTGGTTACCCGGTTGCAATGGAGGGCGCTCTTAAGCTTAAGGAAATTGCGTACACGTTTACGGAAGGTTTTGCAGCGGGCGAGCTTAAGCACGGTCCGATTGCGCTTGTTGATGAAGGTGAGCCGGTTGTTGTAATCGTTCCTTCTTCTCGCGGGCGAGACGTTTTGCACTCAAAAGTAATCTCCGGTATTGAAGAAGTAAAAGCGCGTGGAGCGTTTACTATAGCGGTTGCGGAAGAAGGGGATCCGGATGCTGCAAGATATGCGGATATTGTGTTCTGGAGACCTGAGTGCCCAACGCTTTTAAGTCCGCTTGTTGACGTAGTTGCATTGCAATTATTTGCTATGGATATGGCGAAATTGAAAGGCTATGATGTTGACAAGCCGCGAAATCTCGCTAAATCTGTAACTGTGGAATAGTGCGGGCGGCTGTTTATGCGTGTGTTTGCAAAAATATTGCAGCTTGGCAGGTGCTTAACGCGCGGAAAGTATTCTATCTGTTCTAGCTGCAGCAGGTATTCTAGCTGCAGCAGGCGCTTAAAGCGGCTGTTGTTGCTAGTTTTATGCGTTTTTGCAATAATGCTTCCTTCCGGCTGCGGGCACGCTGATTATCGCACGCTAATTAATGTTTGGTCTTGGGAACCAAGCATGAAGCGGCTTGCGGCTGAATTTGAGCGTCTTAATCCGGATGTTCGAGTTGTGGTCAAAGATACTAGCGGCTACAACAATCTAAACAGCGCTATTCAAGACGGTTACGGAATGCCGGATGTTGCGCAACTTGAGTATTTTGCGTTACCTCAGTACGCTGTTAGCGGCCAGCTTTTGGATATTACTGATAGAGTGCAAGGAATTAGAACGTTTTACACTCCTGGCACGTGGTCTTCAGTGCAGTTGGGTGGGCGAGTGTACGGCTTGCCTATGGATTCTGGGCCTATGGCTTGGTTTTATAATGACGACGTTTTTAAGCAGGCTGGTGTTGATGCAACGCAAATACACACTTGGGAAGATTACCGTCATGCCGCTCGAAAGCTTAAGGATATTGGCGTGTATATTGCTGCAGATTCGGGGGATGCGAGCTTTTATAACGCTATGATTTGGTTGGCGGGAGGTAAGCCTTTTATTACTTCGCACGACGGCAAAACGGTGACTGTTCGACTAGGGTACGACAAGGGCACTCAGGCTTTTACTAAGTTTTGGCAGTCTATGATTGACGAAGGCTTAATTGATACTCGCACTACTACGTGGACGCAGCGTTGGAAGAATGGTGTTGGGGCTGGCAAAATTGCCTCCGTATTTGCTGGAGCGTGGATGCCTTCGCTGCTGCTTGAGAATGTGCCTGGTACGGCAGGATTGTGGAAAGTTACGAATGTGCCAACTTTGCATGGCGAAAAACGCAACGCAGAAATGGGCGGGTCTGCTTTATCTGTTTTGAAATCAAGCCGAAAGCCGGAGGCTGCTATGCGTTTCGTAGATTTTGTGTGTCACGATATGCAGGGTATTAGTACGCGTGTAAGTGGGGGAGCGTTTCCTGCGGACGTTGTTACGCTTGGGGATGCAGCATTTTTGAATCGTACAACTATTCGTGATTCGCGCGGAATTGACATACCGTATTTTGGTGGTCAAAAGTTTAATCGCGTATTTGCTGAGGCTGCTAACCGCGTGGGTACGGGGTATCAGTATTTGCCGTTTGAAGTTTATTCGCGCAGTGATTTTCGGGCAACCGTTGGTCAAGCGTACGATTGGAGTCGTAAGTCGCGCGCTCGTTTGAATGTTCAAGAAATGATTGACGCCGGAATTACGCAGGACGACGGAAGTCAACTTTGGCTTCCGGACGACCCTGGTCCTAGAATATCCTTAAAAAATGGGCTTAAATTGTGGCGTAAAGATTTGCAGGAATACGGCTACAATCAGGGCTTTATTATGAGGTAGTTTAATTATCGACGTAATTATAAAAGCAATTATAAAAGCAATTTAATAGCTTAAGTA
The DNA here is from genome assembly GCA_947254595.1 of uncultured Gardnerella sp. Classification (GTDB taxonomy): domain Bacteria; phylum Actinomycetota; class Actinomycetes; order Actinomycetales; family Bifidobacteriaceae; genus Bifidobacterium. Next base: position 17,010 of record CAMYED010000017.1, read on the forward strand.
ATTATCGACGTAATTACTTAAGCTATAAATACCTAAAGAAAGAGAGCGCAAATGTTAGTAGCAGTAGATATTGGGAACACGAATATTGTTCTTGGCTTTTTAGAAAACAACCGCATCGCCGGAACCTATAGAATGACAACCAAGTCAAACCGCACTTCCGACGAGTACGGAATTATGATTACGCAATTCCTTAATTTAAGCGGATTTAAGGTGAGCGATGTTGAGGATGTTATTGTTGCGTCAGTAGTGCCAAAAGTTATGCACTCATTCCGCGCGAGTATTATAAAGTTTTTGCATATTGACCCAATGATTGTTGGCCCTGGCGTTAAAACTGGCATGAACGTTCGCATAGACGAGCCGCGCACGCTTGGAGCAGACTGCTTAGCTGACTGCGTTGGTGCGTTTAACGAGTACGGCGGGCCAGTGCTCGTAATAGATTTCGGCACGGCAACAACCTACAACTACGTTGACAAAAGCGGCGCCATTACTTGCGGTTTAATTTGCACGGGCATACGTACCGCGGCTGCAGCATTGTGGGATAATACGGCTCAGCTTCCGGAAGTTGAAATTGCGCGGCCGCAGTCGGTTCTTGCAAAATCGACCAGGCCTGCAATGCAAGCTGGCTTATACTACAGTTTCCTGGGCGGAATTGAGCGCACGATTGAGCAGTTTAAGATTGAGATTGACGAGCCTTTTAAGGTGATTGCTACGGGCGGCTTGGGAAGACTGTTTGAGAAGGATGTTAAAGCAATTGACTGCTACGATCCTGACTTGATTTTCAAAGGTATGGCTGAAATTTATAAGCGCAACCTGAAATAATGTATGAGCATTCTCGTAGAGAAATCCCCCAAAACTCGCGCAACAGCAAGTAACATAGACTACAAATTCGTTATATATATGCTGCATAAATACGTTATTAATAAGTCGTTATACCAATTTTTCGCATTTAGGCATATAATAATAAGGAGATATGTGTAAAGATTACGTTCGCCGGTGAGCTTTCTTTAGTGCGCATTTGTTTTGCGTTCTGTTTATACGCCGGTAGGGGATTTGTTCACATTGAGAGGAAGATTGATGAAAGATAGTAGGAAACGTCGTATCCTTTCGGCAATTGGCGCCGTTTCATGCGTAATTTCTATGATTGTAAGCGTGGCAGTGCTGCCAGGGGTGGCCTATGCCAACATAACGAAGAATCCATTATTTGCTGCTGCCTTGGCCGCTGTTACTGAGAATAATAAGAGTAAAGACGCAAAAGAGAAGGGTAAAGGGGAAGGTAAAGGTAACGGTAACGGTAACGGTAACAGTGCATCTAATGGGGAAACTGGTAAAAATAATAAAGTAACAGACAATAAAGGTAACAAGGTAGATAGTAAAAATCATAATGAGGTGGGGTCTGTAGATAACAGCAATGCTAGCGAAGGTGCTGGTAGTGGTGCCGGGAATGATGCCGGTGGTGAAAATAAAAAACCTAGCGTTCCTGCGAATGTTCCTGAGCATAAATCCAATAAAGAAAATGGCAAGCAAGTAGATAAGAACAAAGACACAAAAGAGAAGGCTAAGGAAAAGGCTAAAAAAGAGAAGGCTAAGGAAAAGGCTGAGGAAAAGGCTAAGTCTAAAAAAGAAAAAGAAAAAGAAAAAGAAAAAGCTAAAAAGGAAAAGGCTAAAAAAACTAATGGTCAAGATCGTGATGCAGATACTCTTGAGGAATTAACACTAGAAAAAGTTAAAGCACTTCCTGCTTGTGTAGGT
>CAMYED010000018.1 GCA_947254595.1 uncultured Gardnerella sp.
ATGCCGAGCTACCGTTGGTTCGACATCAACCGCTGTTTCTTGTAAAAACGCCAAAATACCGACGTGCCCCAATTGGTGGAGCACAGTGTTAAGGAGATAACATGACTGAAGCAACGCAGCGCACCAGCGATTCCGGCGTTTCTATTTGGTTGGACGATTTGTCCCGTACCCGCATTGAATCCGGTTCTTTGCAGGATTTGATTGCTAACAAGAATGTTGTTGGCGTTACCACCAACCCATCCATCTTCCAGAAGGCTTTGAGCCAGGTTGGCCCATACGATGCACAGCTTAAGGAACTCGGCAAGGTCGACGTTGAAACCGCTATCCGCGAGTTGACCACCACCGATGTTCGTAACGCAACCGATATCTTCCGCGAGATTGCTGAAAAGACCGACTTCGTTGACGGCCGCGTCTCCATCGAAGTTGACCCACGCTTGGCTCACGATACTGCTAACACTGAGAAGCAGGCTGAAGAGCTTTGGGCAAAGGTTGATCGTCCAAACGTTATGATCAAGATTCCTGCAACTTTGGAAGGTCTTCCAGCTATCACCGCTACCCTTGCTAAGGGTATTTCCGTGAACGTAACCTTGATCTTCTCCCTCGAGCGCTACGAGCAGGTTATCGACGCCTTCATCGAAGGTATTGCTCAGGCTGCTGCTAACGGCCACGACTTGAAGCACATTGGTTCCGTAGCTTCCTTCTTCGTCTCCCGCGTTGATAGCGCTGTTGACAAGCTCCTCGAAGCTAACGGCTCCGATGAAGCTAAGGCTCTTGAAGGCAAGGCTGCTGTTGCTAACGCTCGCTTGGCTTACGAACTCTTCGAGAAGAAGTTCGCAGCTGACCCACGTTGGGCTGCTCTTGAAGCTAAGGGCGCAAAGAAGCAGCGTCCACTTTGGGCTTCTACCGGCACCAAGAACGCAGCTTACTCCGATTGCAAGTACGTTGACGAGTTGGTTGCTGAGCATGTTGTGAACACCATGCCAGAAAAGACTTTGAACGCTCTTGCTGATCACGGCAACGGCGCTCCTTCCGTTAAGGGCACTTACGAAGAGAGCCACGCTGTTATGAACAAGCTTGCTGAGCTTGGCATCAACATCAAGGACGTTACCGACAAGCTTGAGGCCGACGGTGTTGCCGCCTTCATCAAGTCTTGGGATTCCGTGATTGCTGACGTGCAGTCCGGCATCGATCGCGTAAACGCCTGATTTGATTAATCAGTAATAAATAAACATAAACCGCACATGTTCGTGGATTAATTCACACATGTGCGGTTTTTATTTTGCGTCCAAAAAACAAGAAAACGTCCGTAAATTTTGCAAACGCGTCCGTATTTTGTAGAACGCGTCCGATTATGCGTCCGATTATGATGATTGCAATAAACCGCTAGAGCAATTCGTTTTTAAGCCAGTTAGCAACGCCGTCGTTATTGTTGGAAGCGCAAACTTCGTCCGCAATCGCAAGCAAACGCGGATTACTATTCGCTACAGCCACACCATAGCCGCCGGCGCGAAACATGTCGATATCAATAACATCGTCACCAAAAACAACTGTGCGGCTCGCCTTTACGCCCAAACGATTGCAAATGACGTTCAGCGCGTGCCCTTTGTTTGCAAGAGGATTCGTGAGCATCCACAACACGTCTTCGCTAATATGCAAGGAAAAATCGCTCGGAAGAATGTGCTTAAGCTGCTCCTTCTCACTATCTCGCGGAACAATAATGATTTTGTCTGCAATGCCACTTGGAACATTAGAAAAATCGGTAATAACAAAATCCTGCTTACTCCAAAGCATACGCACGTCGAAATTAGTGTAACGAACGTCGTTCATAACAATTCCAAGACGAAGCGTAGGGATTTTATCAAGCAATCGCAAACAAACATCACAAGCAAGCTCAGAATCAAAACCAAAACGAGTAAGAGTGTCTATACTTCGTTGCGAAGTCAGCTCACCAACGGTGCTGTGCGCGCAATTAAAATCAATAAGCGCGCCGTTGAGATACGCGCAAACTTTAGCTTTTAAGTCATGAACAAAATCAAAAGCACTTCCAACAGGACGAGCCGTAATAATAGCAAGAGGTATGCCAGATTCGTGCAAATGTTCAGCAGCTTGCATAGTTTCACGGCTTAAAAAGCGGCCTTCAAAAGTTGCTGAATCGTGAAGCATAGTGCCATCAAGATCAGCAATAACAAGAGAAGGAGAAAAACGAAGCATTATAAGAACCTAAATAAATAAACCCAGATAAATAAACCTAATAAACAATCCCAGATAAACAATCCCAGATAAACAATCCCAGATAAACAAAAAGCGCACAATCTGACGACTATGCGCTTTTCAAAAAAGAACACTTAAATAAGCGAGAACTTAGTCATTAAGTTCAAAATCACAATTGCTGCAACCCAAATCAGTGCAATAATAACTGTCCAACGATTCAAGTTCTTTTCTGCAACACCAGAGCTACCAGCGTTCTTCGTTAAACCGCCGCCGAACATGTCGGAAAGGCCGCCGCCCTTGCCCTTGTGCATCAAAATTAACAGTGTGAGCAAAATGCTAGTAAGCACAAGCAACACCTGCAAAAAAATCTTTACAGCGGACACAAACAACCTCCTGTTTCAGTGTACTTTTTTTAGTTTAATAAGAACCGTTGACCTATAGGCGCGTTCAGTTTCGCAGCGCGTTCAGTTTCGCAGCGCGTTCAGTTTATTGCGCGTTTTGATTCCAGCCGCGCCTCAGCAGACGCAAGCCGCACAATATTGGACAACTCTTCAGCGTCCAAAGAAGCTCCACCAACCAAAAAGCCATCAACATCCGGCTCTGCAATAAGACTTGCAGCGTTGGAAGAAGTTACGGAACCGCCGTAAAGAATACGAACCGCGTCCGCAACATCGCTACCAAAAGTTACGCGCAAATCTTCTCGAATAGCCGACGCCGCTTCCTGCGCAGACTTAGCAGTCGCAACCATTCCTGTGCCAATCGCCCAAACAGGTTCGTAAGCAATAATTAAACGCTTTGCCTGCTTAGCGTCCAAATCGCGCGTTACGTCATGCACTTGCCCAACAGCAAAATCAAGCGCAATTCCCTGCTTACGTTCCTTAAAGCTTTCACCAACGCAAAGAATAGGCTGCATCCCGGCTGCAAGAACAGCGCGAACTTGGTCAACAATATTCGCATCATCTTCCGGATGATACTTTCGACGCTCAGAATGACCAACAATAACCATTGAGCAGCCAAGACTAGCAAGCATGTCTGCAGAAACATCACCAGTAAAAGCGCCTTGCGCAGTTACAGAAACCGCTTGCGCCCCGTACAATATTGGCAGATGATCCGACTCAACAAGAACCTGAACGCTTCGTATAGAAGTGAAAGAAGGCATAAGAGCAACTTCACAATCGCGATAATCGTAATGCGAGTCACGCAACAGCCACGCAAATTTTTGTATAAAATGCGTAGCTTCGCGGTGATTGAAATTCATTTTCCAATTACCTGCGACCAGCGGCTTTCTTTTGGAAACCATAATCACCCTTAAAAGTTGACGATTGAGATTAATAGTATTCGCGAACTAGTATTATGCCGACCTCGATTTACAAAACATATTCATAAAATCGAAAGTCGGCATAATAGAAAATATTTAGTTTACTTACGACTTGCGTAAAATTTACTTACGACTTGCGTACGTCTTATTTACTCAAGCACGCTCAAGCCTGGAAGGGTCTTACCTTCCAAGAACTCGAGGGAGGCGCCGCCACCAGTGGAGATGTGCGAGAAGCCATCTTCTGGGAAGCCAAGATTACGCACTGCCGAAGCAGAATCACCGCCACCAACAATGGTGAAAGTGCCGTTCTTAGTGGCGTCAACCAAGCCCTGAGCAACAGCGCGAGTGCCGGCTGCAAACTCTGGAACCTCGAACACACCCATTGGGCCGTTCCAAACAACAGTCTTGGAATCAACAATCTTGTCGTGGAAAAGCTTCTGAGAATCAGGACCAATATCCAAGCCCATCTTGTCGGCAGGAATAGCGTCGGCTGGAACGACTTCTGGAGCAACAGGAGTATCGCCTGCTGGGAAGCCAGCGTTCACAACAATATCGGTTGGGAGCACAAGCTCAACACCGTTCTTCTTAGCGGTTTCAATGTAGCCCTTAACCTTTTCGAGCTGATCTTCCTCAAGCAAGGAAGTACCAACTTCGTGACCCAAAGCCTTAAGGAAGGTGAACACCATGCCGCCACCAATAACAAGACGATCAGCCTTAGAAAGCAAGTTTTCAATAACGCCAAGCTTGTCGGAAACCTTAGAGCCGCCGAGAACAACGGTCAAAGGACGCTCTGGGTTTTCAGTTGCGCGAGAAAGTGCCTTAACTTCCTTTTCAACAAGCAAACCGGCGGCTGCTGGAAGATCTGCAGCAACATCGTAGTTAGAGCCTTGAGCGCGGTGAACAACACCGAAACCGTCGGAAACGAATACTTCACCAAGAGCCGCAATCTTCTTAGCGTAAGCTGCACGCTCGGAAGCATCCTTGCTGGTTTCTTCCGCGTTAAAGCGCACGTTTTCAAGCAAAACAACATCACCATTGTTCATTGCAGCAACCTTAGCCTGAGCATCTTCGCCGTAGGTGTCTGCAGCCAAAGCAACATTCACACCAAGAAGCTCACCCAAACGAGCAGCCACTGGAGCCAAAGAAAGCTCTGGAACAACCTGACCCTTTGGACGACCAAGATGAGCCATCAAAATCACTTTCGCACCCTGCTCGCGCAAAGCCTTAATGGTTGGCAGAGCAGCACGAATACGACCGTCATCGGTAATCGTAGTACCTTTAAGAGGAACATTAAAATCGGCGCGAACCAAAACGCGCTTGCCGCTCAAATCTCCCAAATCTTTCAGTGTTTTCATTGGTATCCTTTCCAAATCTATTGGCTTACCATACTGGCTTAATGCGTTCAAAAAGACTTAAAATCAGCCTAAACATTAACTCAATGCCGTGTGCAATTATACCGCAAGTCTTCAACAATCCATCACCACATACCGCCCCACCCGCAACAACAAAAGCCGGAGAAAAAACTCCGGCAAATGTTCCACGAAAGCGTCGATGCGCTCGCACTACAAGTGCTCGCTACGAAACTCGCGTTGGAAGTCCACTGGACTTCCAACCTAAGCGAGTTTCCGCAAGCGAGCGTAATAAAACGCGAGCGTATCACTAAGAATGTTTAAGAACAGAGCGCCCGAAGGAACGCTCGCGCGGTCTAGGCGCGCTCGCTACTGAGCTTGCGTTGAAAGCACACTGTGCTTTCAACTTGAGCAAGCTCACGCTCCGAGTTACTTTCGCGCGCGCAATGCTGCGCGAAAGCAGGTCGTCGCGCGTGCGAGGAGAGAAATCCCCCAAAACTCGCGCCACGCCAAGCGCGAGTGCGCAAACACAAATTTTCCAGCCTCGTCAAAAGCAAAGAACAAGGACGTCAGTCAAAACTCATAGACGATACGCAAGAACATCGCAACCAAAACAGTTACGCACACAGACCACGCAAAAACAGCATTAAAGCTGCTGCATACGCGACTTCTCAACCTTCGCCGAAAGCTGCAAAAGTCTACGAATACGTCCTGCAATAGCATCTTTCGTAATTGGAGGATCAGCCAAATGTCCAAGCTCCTCTAAGCTTGCGTCACTATGCTCCAAACGTAACTTTCCAGCCATAAGAAGATTGTCTGGAATGTCGTCGCCTAAAATGTCGAAAGCGTGACGAACTTTTTCGCAAGCTTCAGCCGCAGCCTTAGCACTACGGCGCATATTAGCGTCATCAAAGTTTGCAAGACGATTAGCTTTCCCGCGAGCTTCGCCGTCCGAGCGCTTGCCTGTCCATTCGCGCGCAGAGCGAGGAGCACCAATTAGGTTCAGCATGCGTTCAATAGCATCGGAGTCACGCAATGTTACGCGCTCTGAGCTGCGAACTTGACGCGTTTTTGCGCTAATACCCAAGCGGGCAGCCATAGTTTGTAAAGCGTTTGCCGCTTCGTGCGTTGGACACACAACTTCCAGGTAGCTTGCTTTGCCAGGATCGGAAATTGCGCCGTGAGCTAGGAATGCACCTCGCCACGCAGCTTTAATCTGCGCAATGCTTCCGCCAACAATTTCTGGAGCTAAACCTGCAACAATTCGCATGCGGCGATCCAGTAAGCCGGACTGTAAAGCCAAAGCTGCTGCCCCATGATCAACGACTACGTCGTAACGAATTACAGTACCGGTAGGAGTTTGGCGCGAAACTTGGGAAATTGTTGCTTCCCTCTGGAAATGCGTTTTTAATACCTCAATAAGCCACTGTGCTGCGCGCTGTGAATCTAATTGAGCACGAATAACAGCTTGGTTGTTTACTGGCCTTAAACCGCCAGCAAAGCGCATCATCGCTGCCGCTTGAGCCATAATGACCGTCGGGAGCTCATTGTTATTTGAAACGAGTTCATTTTTGACGTCGTCAAGAAGAGCCAAGGGACAACCTCCTACTTTTGTTCTTCTTAAAATATGCGTGCTGTTTAGGTATCTGCATGATGCGATGACACACGACATGCCCGGCTTTCTGTGATACAGAATACGTTGGACATTTTAGCGTTATTTGCACACGTTTGCATGTACTTTTAGCACAAAACTTTTTTTCGTTTACTTTGAATTATTTAATTATATTTAATTTTGCGAGATTCTATTTAATTTTGTGAGATTTTACTAAATTTTTTACGATCTTCGCTGAAGTTCTCGCGCAGAAACTGTAACTTGTAGTCCGTTAAGTCTTAAGCGTCTAGCAAGTTCAATGCTAACAGCTACTGAACGATGCTGGCCACCAGTGCAACCAACAGCAATTGTTACGTAATGCTTATCTTCTTTAGCAAATCCGTCGATAGCAGTAAGCAGCGCCTTTTCGTAAGAGTCCAAAAAAGCGACTGCTGCAGGATTAGAAAGAACGTAATCGCTTACCGCCTTGTCTTTTCCGGTTAAATCGCGTAGTTCTGGAACCCAGAACGGGTTAGGCAAAAAGCGCATATCTACTACAAAATCAGCATCCATCGGCATACCGTACTTGAATCCAAAGCTGAAAATGTGAACAGCAACTGTTGAAGATCCTTTTCCAAGCAGATTTTCATAAAGTTTTGTTGAAAGCTGGTGAATACTCAAAGTTGAGGTATCGATAATAATATCCGCGCAATCTTTTAGGTGCCCAAGCAGTTCGCGTTCTTCTAAAATTCCGTCAATAAGCCTGCCTCCGCGCTGCAAAGGATGAGGCCTCCGCACGGATTCGTATCGTTTAATAAGCACAGAGTCTGAAGCGTCTAAGAATAAAATGCGCGTTTTTACGCCGAGCTCGTCAATATGTGCAAGAACCGCAAATAGGTCGTCGAAGTATCCTCGCGAGCGCACGTCAATAACTGCTGCAAGCTTATGCACTTTTGATCCGGAGGATGTCATCATATCTACCAGGGGGATGAGCAGTTTTGGTGGAAGATTGTCAATAACGTACCAACCCATATCTTCCAAAGCATTGGCTGCGTGCGAACGCCCGGCACCGCTCATGCCGGTAATTAGCATAACTTCAAAACCGTCGGTTAATTGCATACTAATTTGCGCATCGTCTCTAACTTCGCGCTGCGCACTAAGCTCCTCGCTTTGCGCGTTAATCTTCTCTAGCTGAGTATCATGCTGAACATCACGTTGAACTTCATTTCGCACATCATTTCGCACATCATGCTGCTTGCTAGCGCTCATAATGCCTCCTGTAATGCTTTTCGCATGCAATCAATTAAATCTTTAGGATCTTTAGAATTATCGTAATCTGTAGCCTTGTCAGAATAATTCTCCGCACTATTCTCCGCACTATTCTCAAAATTTTCTTTAGAATTTCTGTATTCAAACGTCATAAGCTTTACTTGCTCTAAAGCTTGATACAAAAGCATTTCTTCGCCGCCAATCCCCAATCCGTATTGCCTCCACGCGCTAAGAAGCATGCTTGGGCGAGGATCGTACACTACGTCAAGCAGTGTTCCTAGGCTTTTTACGCGCCTATTTTTGCAGTATGCTTTTAGTGCTATTGCCAAGCCGTCTGCAACGTGCGCAGGAACGGTGCTTATTACAATATCTGCTTCTGCAATTGCGCGAATTGCGTCTAAGGAACTTAAAGATTGCAAAATGAGAGATTCGTCACATTTTAATATTTCTTCGCTAATTGTTGGAAACTCAATCCCTATAACCGATTCGTGATTTGCGTCAGTTTCATTGCTTTTCTTTTCGTTACTTTCAGTTTCGCCACTTTCATTTTCGCTACTTTCGAAGCACGGCTCTATGCTTCTGCTATTTGGAGAATCAGCGCAATACGCGCGCAGAAGATTATTAAAACGTTCAACACCTTTTACGCTACCGTCACTTTCAGTTCTAGCAACAACTTGTACCTGCTCAAGTTTTGAGGCTTGCGCAATTTCTATAAGCGCCGCCATTGCTGAGGATGCAGTGTTGCCGCTGCCAATAATAACAGCTTTTTTTACGCCGGTTATGCTCTCGTGCAAAGCCTGAATAAAAGCCATAATTATGCCGCTTACGTCCGTGTTGCACAGTTCAATTTGTGAAGGCGAAGCAGTTGCAGGATTGCTGGTAAAAATCGCTGTGTTTGCTACGTTAAGCACTTTAGACCAGTAGTCGCAAGGAGTGCCGAGTTTCATTACGGTTTTTTTAAGCGGCATTGTAAGGCTTAAGCCTTTCCAAGAATCGTCAAGATTAGATATAAAATCAGCTAGCTCAGCTTCGCTTACCTTTTCTTTGCTATATTGCCAATTTGTAAGACCTAAAGCTTTATAAGCTGCGTTGTGCAATACGGGAGACAGCGAATGTGAAATAGGATCTCCTAAAACTGCGCAATTATATATTTTTGGCATAATCACTCCTCAGTACGCTAATAAATCTTTTGGATCAACGCAAAAACGCAGTTCTCCTGCAGCACGAGTTGCTACGTGATGCGCAATTTGTATTCGCAAATTGTCTACTAATTCCTGCCTATTAAAAAGCGGAACTTTTAGAACTGCTTTTACTCGGTCGTCTAATTCGTCAAAATGCTGGTAATGATCCGTAACAGGCGGATGCATTGGCACAATTCCCAATAGCTGCGGGATTATAGTATTTTGAGTATTTTTATTAGATTGATTTTGAGCAGATTGCGTAGATTGCGTATTTTGAGCAGACTTAGCAGATTGATTTTCCGCAATTGCACCAATATTACGCAAAGTTTGCATTACAGCATCACGCGCACCCCACACGCATGCTGCGGTTACGCAAGGCGGCAAAACGGCTTGCTTTCTTTCCAAAATCTCACTGCAAGAAACTTGCGTAGTATCCCACAAAGTAAGCGCTCTAGCCAAAGCCGTGTAGGTTTCGCCAATTATAAGAACGCTTCCGCCGCGAGTTCTAGGCGCACACAAGCTTGCAGCTTTCATCCACGAAGTAAGAGTATCAATTCGAGAATCAATACCCGACGCGTACAAGCTAACCCAAGTGTCAAGTATTGCAACAACCCCATATTCTCCACTGTAACTTGCGTTTTGAGATTGAACGCGAGGCTCAGCCCCAGGAGTTGCAACTACGATTACAGGCTTATTTTCAATGCACTCAATAATCCCATTCGGCTGATGCGGCGAAGAAAGCAAAATAGGCACGTTGCGAAATAGTTTCGCTAATTCTTCAGCAGTTCCGGCAGCACCAACCCGTATAACGCGCATATTATTGCCACCACAATTATTGCAAGACCAATTTATTGCGCTAGCTCCACACCATAAGCAGCGAATATTATTATTACCTAAACTAACATCTAATGGGCCAGTGCACCTTTTACAGCGAGCCTGTTGTCGGCACGAAGAACACACTGCCGACTGCGTAATACCATCTTTAGGAATAGACAAAAGCACCGGCACACCTTCGCCTAAAGCCTCATTAATTGCTCTTACTGCGGTATGTGGTATGCGAGCGCCAACACTAGGATCAGCTAGTTTCAATAAGGCTTCACGATTAAGCCAGCGAACCCACGGAACTATTTTTTCGCGCATTTCCTTGCGCACAGTTACAGGAACACTACTTCCGCTCACGTCTTTCGCAACTTCAGCATTGTAAGAATCCGAAGAAGAATCAGAAAAAGAAGAATACGAATCGACTTCACTTTGGCTTAAAGCGCTTCTGGAATACGACATTGCAACAAATACGCCACCGTGCTTTTTTGCGCGAAGCCGCATAACTCCGCGAGCTTGAGCGTAAGGCATCATGCCGTCTGCATACTGGTATGCAGTATCTTCAACAATAGCGAATAAAGCATTCCCTTCAACCGGAGCATACATTGCAGCGCGAGTTCCAAGAACGCAAGGAACTATTCCAGAAGCTACAGCCCTCCAAGCGCGGTAACGGTCTGCAGGAGCGTCCGCAGCGCAAAGTCGCGCAACGTCTCCGTCAAAACCGCCGGCAGAAAAACCACGGTGATTTTCACTAACGCGCTTATAAGGCTTTAATCCATACGCCATAAGCGCTCGCATAACGTCGTTTACTTCACGAAGCGTTGGTAAAACCGCAACGGCCTGTTTTCCTTCGCTTACTGCCATTACAATCATCCAAGCTAAATCTTGCGCAAGTCTTTGAGAGCCAGCAAGAGCGTCTAAAACAAAAGATTCGGAATAGTTATTTTCGCTATTAGCCTTCTTGATTAACGCGCTATATAATTTATCCGCGTTTTCGTAAGAAGCGATCATTCTTTCGTAAGTAGCGTATTTAGAATCAGCTTCATTATTATTTTTATTAGCACTGGAATCAGCATTGGCATTGTTATTTTTACTGACATTATTATAGCCTACTAAGCGCTTTTTAAGATTTGCTCGCCAGCTTTTTCTTCTCTGCAAACGTATACTATCAAAAACTTCCTCATTCTCAACTCTGGCCACTCGTTGAGGAACTGCAAGGCGCAAAATATTTGCGCTAGTACCCCCATAAGCTTTAGCAATAGCGTCAATATCGTCGCGCAAAGATTTAGAAAGCAGAACATCCGACGGAAGTACTCGCTCTAAAAATCGCAAAGCAGAATCAGGAGTATCACTTTTAGAAGAACGAGACCAAATAACGCCTGTAAGCCTTTGCGCGCCAAAACGTACGCGCACAAAAGCGCCCGGCTGAGCCAACTCATCTTGATCTTGCGATACTAAATAGTCAAACGTGCGACCTAAATGCGAAGCTTGAACGTCGAGCATTACGTGAGCGATAGAACATTCATTGGCAGGAACGCGCGAAACAGCATTGCGCTTACGTTTTGTTTTGCGCGCGAATCCGTCCAAAGAAGGTTGTTCTGCCATTTTTAGCTTCTACTTACTAGCTTCTACTTTTAGCTCATACTTTTTAACTTTTTAGATTCTAAATTAGATTCTACTTAAGATTTAACGCTTTACGAAGCTGCTCAGTGCGATTCGTTTCTTCCCAAGGGAAAATAACATCCGTGCGGCCAAAATGTCCGTACGCGGCTGTTGGCGCATAAATTGGACGCAGCAAATCAAGCTCGTCAATAATAGCCGCCGGACGCAAATCGAACACTTCACGCACAGCACTCGCAATATCTGCGCGAGTAATGCCATCAGCTTCAGTTCCAAAAGTCTCGACATTTACGCTTACAGGATCCGCAACGCCAATAGCGTACGCAACTTGCACTTCTGCCCTATGAGCAAGACCAGCCGCAACAATATTTTTCGCAACCCAGCGAGCAGCATAAGCCGCAGAACGATCCACCTTACTAGGATCTTTACCAGAAAATGCGCCGCCGCCATGATGAGCCGCACCACCGTAAGTGTCAACAATAATTTTGCGCCCCGTTAAACCAGAATCAGCAGCAGGACCACCCAAAACGAAGGAGCCGGTAGGATTCACGAGTATGCGGTAAGAATCGTGAGCAACACGTTCAGCAAGAACATCGTCCAGCACAGGCTTAACAACATGCTCAACAAGCTGAGCTTGCAGCCAATCGCGAGACACATCAGGATCATGCTGAGTAGAAATAAGAACAGTGTCTACACGCTGAGGCACACCTTTAGAATCGTACTCAATAGTAACCTGCGTTTTACCATCTGGACGCAAATGCGCAACCGTACCGTCTTTTCTAACCTGCGCAAGCTTTTGCGCCAAACGGTGAGCAAGATAAATTGGTAGCGGCATTAAAGTGTCTGTTTCGTCACTAGCGTAACCGAACATAACGCCTTGGTCTCCAGCGCCTTGAGCTGCGTATCGCTCCTCGCGCGAAGCTTTACTTTCGTGAACCGAATCCAAACGAGAAACACCCTGATTAATTTCGTCACTTTGCTCAGTAAGAGAAACCATAACACCGCAAGAATCAGCGTCAAGACCAATAGTTGAACTCGTATACCCAACTTTGCGAACAACAGAACGCACGATCCCAGGAATATCCGTATAAACTTCGCCGCGCACTTCGCCAAAAACAACGAACTGGCCTACGGAAGCACACACTTCTACAGCAACATGAGAGCGAGAATCCTGACGAAGCATATCGTCCAAAATAGCGTCAGCAATCTGATCGCAGAGCTTATCCGGATGCCCTTCAGTAACAGATTCTGCAGAAATCAGCTTACGTTCTTCCAAATCTCCCCCAATCTAGGTCAGCAAAAACATGTAAAGCGAACATGTAAAGCGAAAAAACGCAGTCGCACATCTATTTAGCACAGATGACACGACTGCGATTACACGTATAAAGACTTTAAAGCAATAAAGTAATTAATTGCCTTCGCTTAAATCGTCCTCACCAAGCGTTTCTTCCAGCAAGCCCTCGTTAATCTCACGAAAAGCAATAGACAAAGGCTTTTCTTGATTTTTATACTCAACTAGTGGGCCAACATTTTGCAGCAAACCTTCATTAAGCTGAGTGAAATAAGCATTAATTTGACGTGCTCGTTTTGCAGCAAATAAGGCAAGCGCATACTTGGAATCCGCATGTTGCATTAAGTCATCAATTGGTGGATTCGCAAGACCCGTAGGTGTTGGCTGAGTGCCTAATGCCATAATATTCTCCAAATTCCATGGTGCTACAATAGTTCCAAAATGACTATTATAGGCTATTGATTGGATATTGCTTAAGTTTCACTTATATCGTTATTTATACTGCTTAAGTTTCACTTATAAGTCGTATTCGCGGGCAATAACATTCCAAAGTTCATTCGCAGCACGCTCAGCATTGTCGTTCACAATAACAACATCAAATTCTTTCGCAGCAGCAATCTCAACTTTTGCAGTTTCCAAACGTTTTGCCTGCTGCTCAGGAGTTTCAGTTCCACGACCAATAAGACGACGCTTAAGCTCCTCAAAACTTGGAGGAGCAATAAACACGTAAACAACTTCCAAACCTAATTTCGAAGCCTGCTGCTTTACTCGGCGAGCACCCTGCAAATCAATTTCCAACAAAGTAGGAATATCCTGTTCAAGATGATCGAGAACAGGCTGAAGCAAAGTGCCATAATGCGCCATTCCATGAACCAGAGCCGTTTCCAAAAATTCACCATTACGCTTACGACGTTCAAACTCTTCTTCATCTAAGAACCAGTAGTGAATGCCATTAAACTCATCCGGGCGAGGAGCGCGAGTAGTAGCTGAAACAGACAACCATATATGAGGATGCTTTTCGCGAAGTATACCTTCTACCGTGCCTTTCCCAGCGGCAGTAGGACCAGTTAATACAATCAAGCGACGCTTAGTCTGCGAAGACTCAGAAGAAGTAGCCTCATCCATGGTAGTCATTTCTTTCCCCTCTCACTTAAGCATGATCGTCTGAATCAATCAACGCTTGGCGAATATCCCACGCTATACGCTCAGTTGCAGCCGAAAGCTCACCAATATTAGGACCATGCGACGCAATAGAACGCGAAACAGTTACCAATACATTACCATGCGTACCCGCAAAAACACGCTTCAAGTCGTTAGCTTCTGCACCCTGCCAACCGTAACCCGGGGAAAGAATCGGGCCGGTGAAACTAGTGACGTCAATTCCGCCACCATTTATCCAATCTCCAACAGTAGCGCCAACAATTAAACCAACAGAACCCATTCCCCTAGTTTTATTGTTGAAACTTTGCGCAGTTTGAGCAATTCCGTGAGCAACAGTAGTGCCACGATACATACCGCTTTGACGTATAGCAGTCTGCAAACTTGCACCTTCACGATTAGAAGTAAGAGAAGCAATAAAAACGCCACGACCGTTATTAAGCGCCTCGTTAATTAAGCCGCCCATTGAGCTAGCTCCATAATAAGGAAGAAGCGTAATAGCGTCGGTAAGTAGCGGAGAATCCGGCTTAAAATATGCGTCTGCTAGTGCAGAAATAGTAGTAGACAATCCGCCATGACCGCAGTCAACGATTGTAATAACATCCATTTGACGAGCCGCGTAAAGCACGCGTTCGAGCGCCGCGAAACCTTTAGAACCGTAGCGCTCAAACATGCTGGATTGGAACTTAACTGCTGCTGCCCTGCCGTTCATAGCTTGCAGCATGCGCATAGAAAATAATTCAGCCCCGAGAGCATCCACGTTGTACCCCCAATTAAGCAACATTTTGCGATGAGGATCAATGCCAACGCACAACGGACCATACTTAGCCATAGCG
Source organism: uncultured Gardnerella sp. (assembly GCA_947254595.1). Classification (GTDB taxonomy): domain Bacteria; phylum Actinomycetota; class Actinomycetes; order Actinomycetales; family Bifidobacteriaceae; genus Bifidobacterium. Next base: position 14,644 of record CAMYED010000018.1, read on the forward strand.
TTCTTCAAACGCAAACCAAAATTAGATCGTTGCGCCTGTAATTCTTGATCACGGATGCTCTCGGTCATGTATTAAGCCCGACTTTCTTGATTTTCTGCCTGTTCAATTGCAAACAGCTGCTGAGCATGCTCTTGAATGCTCATCACCTGATAATCGTTGTTCTTAACAGCTTCAATAGCCATCAAAACTGGAGCGAACTCTGTAATTGTAGTGAATTGCGGAAGATCCGCTGCCACGGCTGCAGCACGAATAGCATAGCCATCCTCGCGAGACCCTCTAGAATTCGGTGTGTTGAGTACCATATCAATCTTACCATTCTCGATAAGCTCTACAACATTTTTACCGATTCTTTCATGCGCTTTCTCACTATTTGGCACATCCTTCGCCGTGTCGCCACGGCTAGAAAGCTTGTCTACAATCACAGAATCAATACCGTAACGACGAAGCACAGAGGCAGTACCTTCAGTAGCCCAAATAGTAAAACCAAGCTCTACTAGGCGCACTGCAAGAAGTGGAAGCTGCCTCTTATCCGCATCGCTTACAGACACAAAAACGTTACCGCTGGTAGGCAAACCACCCTTGTATGCTGCAAGCTGACTCTTAGCAAAAGCGTGCGGGAAGTCACGATCAAAGCCCATAACCTCACCAGTAGAACGCATTTCCGGGCCGAGCAAAATATCAACCGTGCGTCCAACAGGAGTGCGGAAACGCTTAAACGGCAACACAGAAGCCTTAATAGCAACCTGCTGGCCTGGGTGAATGTCACCGCCATCGCCTTGCGGAAGAAGAAGACCGCGCTTGCGCTGCTGGGAAATGGTTTCGCCAGCCATAATTCGAGCAGCAGCCTTAGCAAGAGCAACACCAGTAGCTTTAGAAGCAAACGGAACAGTACGCGAAGCTCGAGGATTTGCCTCAATTACATACAAAGTGTTCGCCATAAAAGCGTACTGCACGTTAATAAGACCGCGAACTGAGCAACCGCGAGCAATCGAAAGCGTACCTTCACGAAGGCGACGAATTTGATCGTCCGAAAGAGTGCTTGGAGGAAGAGTGCAGGCAGCGTCACCAGAGTGCACGCCAGCTTCCTCAACATGCTCCATAATTCCGCCAATATAAAGCTCATTGCCGTCATAAAGCGCGTCAACGTCGATTTCAATAGCATCCTGAAGGAACTTGTCAATCAAAAGTGGCGAAGGCAAACGTCCAGAAACAACAGTGTCTGCACGAGCCTCATCCAAAGCGCGCTTAACATACTTTGCAAGCTGAGCGTCATCGTACACGATTTCCATTCCTCGACCACCAAGCACGTAGCTTGGGCGTACAAGAACCGGGTAGCCAATTGCGTGAGCTGCATCTTTTGCTTCCTCAAGACTTAAAGCAGTGCCATAACGAGGAGCATTCATGCCTTCTTGACGAAGAACCTCACCAAAAAGCTCACGATTTTCTGCCAAATCAATAGCCTCAGGAGTGGTTCCCAAAATTGGAACTCCTGCAGCTTTAAGACGAGCAGCAAGCGAAAGTGGCGTTTGACCGCCAAGCTGAACAATTACGCCCTTTACCGGACCAAGCTTCTTTTCTGCCTCATAAATTTCAAGAACATCTTCGAAAGTAAGAGGCTCAAAGTAAAGACGATCAGACATGTCGTAATCTGTAGAAACTGTTTCAGGATTGCAATTAACCATAATGGTGTCGTAATCCTTGCCCAATTCCTGAACAGCGTGAACGCAAGTGTAATCAAACTCAATACCCTGGCCGATTCGGTTCGGACCAGAGCCAAGAATAATCACAGCTTCGCGATCGCGCTTCTTCAACTCGCTTTCGTCAGCATAGCAAGAATAGTAGTAAGGCGTTGCCGCATCAAACTCAGCTGCGCAAGTGTCAACCGTCTTGTAAACAGGACGCAAACCGTAAGCCCAACGAAGCTCACGAACCATGTTTTCGCCTTCGTCGCCAAGATTACGCAAATGCGCAATTTGAACGTCAGAAAGACCAGCAAGTTTAGCACGCTTCAAAACTTTAGGAGTTAAAGTTTCAGCTTCACGAACCGCGAGCGCAGTCTCGTTAATTTGAGCCAGCTGCTCTACAAACCAAGGGTCGATTTTTGTTGCTGCAAAAATCTGCTCCGGCGTTGCCCCACCCCAAAGCGCGCGCTGAATTTGCAAGTAGCGGTGCTCTGTTGGAGTATGCATTTCTTCAAGAAGCTTATTAACTTCTTCCTTACTTGGGCGCTCGCCGTCCCAGCTAAAGCATGCGTGACGCTTGTCGATTGAACGCATTGCTTTTCCAAGAGATTCCTGGAAGTTTCCAGCCAAAGCCATTGCTTCGCCAACAGACTTCATAGAAGTTGTAAGAGTAGTGTCCGCTCCCGGGAACTTTTCGAAAGCAAAGCGCGGAATCTTCGTTACAACGTAGTCGATTGTTGGCTCGAAGCTTGCAGGAGTTGAGCGAGTAATATCGTTTTGAATTTCGTCCAAAGTGTAGCCGAGCGCAAGTTTCGTTGCGATTTTTGCGATTGGGAAGCCGGTTGCTTTAGATGCGAGCGCGGAAGAGCGAGATACGCGCGGATTCATTTCGATTACGATAATGCGGCCGGTTTGAGGGTTGATTGCGAACTGAATATTGCAACCACCGGTGTCAACACCAACGCCTCGAATAATCGCAATACCAATATCACGCATCTTCTGATATTCGCGGTCTGTAAGCGTAAAGCAAGGAGCTACTGTAATCGAGTCGCCAGTGTGCACACCTACAGGGTCAACGTTTTCAATTGGGCAAACAACTACGACGTTGTCTTTTGCGTCGCGCATAAGCTCAAGCTCAAACTCCTTCCAGCCCTCAATGCCTTCTTCAATAAGCACTTCGTTGGTTGGAGAATAGTGAATACCAGCTCCTGCAATGCGGTGAAGCTCTTCTTCATTATGAGCAATACCAGAACCTAGGCCGCCCATTGTAAAGCTTGGGCGTACTACTACCGGGTATCCTAAAGTTTCAACAATTTTGTCTACTTCTTCGATTGAGTGAGCAATAAAGGATTTTGCGCTTTCCGCTCCAGCTTTTTCAACGACTTTTTTGAAAAGCTCACGGTCTTCGCCGCGGTCGATTGCTTCCAAAGAAGCACCAATAAGCTCAACGTTATACTTTTCTAAAATTCCTGCACGGCCCAAATCCATTGCAGCATTAAGCGCAGTCTGACCACCGAGCGTTGGAAGAAGCGCATCCGGACGCTCCTTCGCAATAATTCTCTCCAAAATCGAAGTGTCAATTGGCTCAATATAAGTTGCGTCCGCAAGCTCCGGGTCAGTCATAATCGTAGCTGGGTTGGAATTAACCAAAATTACGCGAATGCCTTCTTCGCGAAGAACTCGGCAAG
>CAMYED010000019.1 GCA_947254595.1 uncultured Gardnerella sp.
TTGCGGTTACTTTTACTTGACCAAGTGCGTAGCGGAAAGTAGTTGATTCGCGCTCGGTTGCCAAAGCTTTAAGGCTGAGTTCAATAAAGCGTTCTGCTGGGAATTCTGCGTCGCGAGTCATGTCCCAAAGCGCGAGCCAAATAAGCGAGCGAGTCAAAGAATCCTTGAAACGGTACAAGTTTTCGGCAGCAAATTCAAGCGACTTTTCGTCGAAACGTAGCTTCGTGTAAGTCAAATCGTCGTCGTTTACGAGAATAAGCGCTGGCATTTTTTCGCCGCGAGCTTCCGCAACTTCCGTCACTTCGCCGTCAACGTCAAGTTCGATTCGCTTTGTGCGCTTAATTTCGCCGGTTGCTTCGTCTACATTGTAGAAGCCAACAGCCAGGCGGTGTGCGCGAAGAACAGGGTGCTCAGCCGGAGCGCTCTGACGCAAACGCAAGGAAGCAATAGTGCCGTCGCTAGCTTCTTCAACTTCGGTAGAAATCGTGTTAATTCCGGCCTTTTCAAGCCAGAGCGCGCTCCAAGCTTTCAAATCGCGTCCGCTTGTAAGCTCAAGTTCCTGAAGCAAATCCGCCAAAGTTGCGTTGCTGTAAGCGTGCTTGCTTAAGTAATTGTGGATTCCTTCAAAGAATTTTTCGCGACCAACGTACGCAACTAGCTGCTTTAATACGGAAGCGCCCTTTGCGTAAGTGATGCCGTCGAAGTTGACGGAAGTGTCGTTCAAATCGTTGATTGGAGCCACGATTGGGTGCGTTGTTGGAAGCTGATCTTGATTAAGCGCCCAGCTTTTTTCGCCGGAATTGAAAGTGCTCCAAGCGTCATGCCATTCGGTTGCTTCAGCGGTTGCAAGCGTAGACGTAAACTCTGCGAAGGATTCGTTAAGCCACAAATCGTTCCACCACTTCATTGTTACGTAGTCGCCGAACCACATGTGTGCGAGCTCGTGCAAAACTGTTACGACTCGGCGTTCAGCATAAGCGTCCGTAACTTTGGATTCAAAAACGTATTGGTCGCGAATTGTAACCATGCCAATGTTTTCCATAGCGCCAGCGTTGTATTCTGGAACGTAAATCTGATCGTACTTTGCGTACGGATATGGCACTCCCCAAGTCTTCGCGTAGAAGGCAAAGCCTTTCTTTGTAATGTCGAACAAGTAGTCAACGTCTTTTGCGAAAGCGTCTTTAAGTGCTTGACGGCAGTACATTGCCATTGGCACTACGCGACCGTCCTCGTTTTGGTATTCTGTATGCCATTCGGCGTAAGGTCCTGCACAAATTGCGGTTAAGTAGGAGCTCATTTTTGGCGTCGGCTCGAACACCCAGCGCTTCATTCCTTCTACAGCGCCATTTTCTAAAGTGCCGTCTTCCGTCTTGCGGCCTTCAATCGCGGTTTCGCTGGCGGCTGGCATGTTGGAAGTTACGATCCAGCTTTCCGGCGCGTCTACTGTAAAGTCAAAAACAGCTTTCAAATCTGGCTGATCAAACACAGCGTAAACGCGGCGAGCATCCGGCACTTCGAACTGCGTGTACAAGTAAACGTTGCCGTCGGAAGGGTCAACGCTTCTGTGCAAGCCCTCGCCCGTGTTGGAATACTGGCAGTTTGCTACAACTTCTACGGTATTGTGTTCAAGCAAATTTTCGAGCGCAATTCGGCTATCTGCAAAAACTTTCGTAACGTCAAGAGCGGTACCGTTTAACACTACGGATTCTACGCTGTTTGCAATCAAATCAAGGAAGCTTGCGCTACCAGCTTTAGCGTCGAACTCAATCTTCGTACGCGAAGTAAAATCGCGTCCGCCCTTTCCTAAATCAAGCGAAACATCGTAGTGAATTGGCATTTGGATAGCGTCGAAACGTTCTTGAGCTTCTACGCGAGTCAGATTTGCTCCTGGCATATTACCTTCCTTATATTTTTTTTGATTTTTGCTTATATTTACGATTATTTACAGTAATTTGCAAATATTTGCGAATATTTTGCGAACATTTGCAAATATTTACGAATACTTTTGCTTACTTTTACTTACTTTTACTTACTTTCAGCAATATCCGCAACAACCGGCACTAACATTGGCTTCCTGCGTAACGCACGCGCAATCCAACTACCCAGCGTGCGGCGCATAATCTGCTGCAACTTGTAGGTATCATGCTCGCCGTGCATCATCGCATCCTGCAATTGCTCGACAATCTGATTGCGAACTTTCTCAAAATCAGTCTCGTCTTCCGCAACAGCGTTCAAGAAAATCTTCGGACCGGAAACAACGTCCGCATGCTCAGTATCTACTACAACGAAGCTTGAAACGAAGCCTTCCGTGCCCAAAATCCTGCGCTTTTCAAGCTCCTCGTCCGTAAGCTCGCCAACGGAATCGCCATCAACATAAACGTATCCGCAAGGCACAGAGCCAACAACTGCAGCGTTTCCGTGATACAAATCAACCACATCGCCGTCTTCAGACAACACAACATTCTTTGGATCAACGCCAGTTTTTACAGCAATCAATCCGTTTGCAACCAAGTGACGATGCTCGCCGTGAATTGGCATAGCGCACTTTGGTTTCACAATGTTGTACAAGTAAAGCAGCTCGCCTTCGTTGCAGTGTCCGGAAACGTGAATTGCGGCATTGTCTTTGTTAATTACGCGCGCGCCGAGTTGCACTAGCTTATTAATAACTTTGTAAACTTCGTGCTCGTTGCCTGGAATTAAAGAGCTTGCAAGAATAACAGTGTCGTATTCGTTAATAGTAATATCTTTGTGGCTGCCGTCTGAAATTCGCCCAAGAGCTGCCATTGGCTCGCCTTGCGAACCTGTGCACATGTATACGAGCTTGTCGTCCTGAATATCTTTTGCTTGTTTTAAGTCAACAACCGTGTTTTCAGGAATATGCAGGTATCCAAGGTCTGCCGCAATCGACATATTGCGAACCATTGAGCGGCCAACGAACACAACTTTGCGCCCAAACTTATGCGCTGCGTCAACTACTTGCTGCACGCGGTGCACGTGACTGGAGAAGCTGGCAACAATGATTTTGCGCGTAGCTTCAGAAAAAGCGCGATCCAAAGCTGGGCCAATCGACGTTTCTGGCTTTACGAATCCCGGAACTTCCGCGTTTGTAGAATCTGCCATAAGCAAGTCGATTCCCTGCTCACCCAAGCGGCCAAATTCAACTAAATCCGTAATGCGATGGTCAAGCGGAAGCTGATCTAGCTTAATATCGCCGGTATCAATAAGCGTTCCGGCTGGGGTTTTTACGCAAACTGCGAGCGCGTCCGGAATTGAGTGCGTTACTGTAATAAATTCAAGATTAAACGGGCCGACTTTCATTTTATCGCGGCCTTCTACGCGAATAAGCTCCGGATCAATATGATGCTCTTTGCACTTGGCTTCTACGAAAGCAAGCGTAAGTTTTGAGCCAATAAGCGGAATATCCGGGCGCATTTTAAGAAGGTAAGGCACTCCGCCAATATGGTCTTCGTGACCGTGCGTAAGCACCAAAGCTTCAACCTTGCTAAGTCGATCCTGAATATAGTGGAAGTCTGGAAGAATCAGGTCTACTCCCGGCTGTTCTTCTTCCGGAAACAGTACTCCGCAGTCAATAAGCAGAATGTGGCCGTTGTACTCAATTACGTTCATATTGCGGCCGATTTCGCCTAATCCACCAAGCGGAACGATTCGCATTGAGCCTTTGCGGTATTTTGGCGGCGCAATAAGCGCACCTTCACGCTGATCGTTTACTACGGGAGGAAGCACTTTGCCGCCGCGATGCGCGGATTTACTTTTTTCTTTACCGGCTTCTGTATTCTTTTTTAGTTCAGTTGTCATATTCATCTCACTACATCCTGCGCAATTGCGCGCTATTTTCAAGTGTACCGTTAGGACTCAACTCGGCATTTACTATACACACGCGTAACGTTACTGCCGATACTTAGTTAAATTCCGTTAGTTTAATTACACACGCGTAACGTTACTGCCGCTTTTTAAGCACCATCACAATAAACCAGCCAAACGCAGCTATAGGAATTGCAACCAGTGTAGACATCCACGGTACCATCATGCCGCCGTGCGCATTCCATGCGTCGATAGCAGTACCTGCAGCCATCGAACCAAGCGATGCACCTACTGCAGAAGCAGTTGGCAGCCACGAAAGCCCTTCCGTAAGCGATTCTTCCGGCACAGTCGCTTTTACAATCAAATTTCCGGTTGCGAAAATTGGCGAAACGCAAAGTCCGGAAAGCACTTCAAAAACGCTCATAAGCATAAGCCTGTCAATATTCAAGCTCATAAGAACGTAGCCAATAGTTAGCACCGTCAAAAATACTATAAGATGTGACCAGTTAGATCCGCGGAATTTGTGCGATCCGAAAATAATTGCGCCCACTAAAGATCCGCAAGCAAAAAGCGCAAGCTGCATGCCAATAAAATTCTCAAGCCCTTCCGCTTTCATTGCTGCCGTAACAGACACGTCAAACGCACTAAAGCTCATATTAAACACAACGAACATAAGCACAAGTGGAATAATTCCGCGGTAAAGCAGCACGTTTTTCCCACTCTTTTTTGCGTGATGATTATGCAGTTGTTTAAGACTAAATTTGTCGATAAACGAGAGCTTAGAAACTTGTTTTTGCGATTCTGATTCTGATTCCGATCCGGCTTTTGCTTCGGCTTTTAAGATTTCGTTTTCTTTTTGAGACGCGATTAATACGTCTACATCTGCGGCTGAAGCAGTTGGCACTTCTACAACTTTAAGCACTGCCGGCTGAGTATTACGCAGCGAAAAGAACCATGCTCCGCCTAGTCCGCTTGCAAAAACCGGCACGAATAATTGAGAAACAGGGTGCACGGAAGTTGCAAGCCAAGCCGCCAAAATAGGGCCTAAAATAAACACGATTTCGTCAATTCCGGATTCCAATGCGTACGCAACGTTTAGCAGCGAATCGTCATCTTCCGCACGCAAAGTGTATGCCCAGCGCGTGCGCACAAGCGCTCCGAAAGCAAATTGCGTAACGCCCATTACAATCGCAAGCACGAATAGTAGCGCGAGCTGCACTCTAAATAATGCTGCGAATGCGAATGAAAGCATTGCAATTACTTGCGCACTAAGCGCAATTACGCCAACTTTTCGCTGCCCAAAGCGGTCAAAAAGTTTTGCGTAAACTGGAGTTACTGCAGCTTGCGCAAGAACGTAGGCTGCGGACATTGCGCCCGCAATCGTCCAATTGTTGTACAAGTGATTAAGCGCAAGTACGATTCCAAGCGCAATCATTGACATTGGTAGGCGCGCGATTGCCCCAGCCGCGCAAAACGCTTTAGCGCCGTTTAATGAAAAAAGTCGCTTATATTGCGAAATTATTGAGGACTTTTTTGCTGCCGTTTGAGACGACATATATTCTGTTACTCCTTTTGAAAACTACCCAACTCTTACGTAAAATACCGCTTAGGATTTGCATATACCGATAGCGATTCCACTAAGCAAGCCTCGCAAAACCAGCCTCACACCGAAGCCAGCTCACAAGCCAGCCACACTAAAGCTAGCCCTACCGCGTTTGCGAGCGCTCATTTGCCATTTTCGCACGCTTTGAGCGCACTCTTGGCTCTCCCGAATAAATGTACAAATCGTCAACTAAAGACTTAGTATTTTGCGCTTCATACGAATGTTCCGCGCGCTTATACGAGGCGTCTTTTCTTAGCCCGTGATAATCGTAGAAGCTTACGTCGCATGCTGAGTCCGTGTGCAAATAGTAGCGGTTTACGCCATTATTTCTAAGCAAATGCATTGTGCGCTTCCACAATCCTCCGCCAACTCCGTGCCCGCGAGCGTCCGGCGAAACTAGGAATAGTTCCAGTTCGGCTTGAGTCAAATTGTTAATATGCGATTTTGCTTCGAGTTTTGTTTCTAAAGCGCGCATGCCGTAGGCTTCTTCTAAAGCTTCGTCGTATTTTGCGTCATTTTTTTCTTTCATGCTCGCTTCTTGCGCGCGAAGCATTTCGCTTACTTCTGGGAATAAAACAGGTTTTCCGAAAACTCGTGCCAGCAAAAGTCCCATGAATTTTCCTTCAACTTCTGCAATTGTGCCGTGTGTAGAAGGTGCTAAGTAATGCAGTACGCTTCTGCGAGAAAGGCTTAGCGATGCGTCTTTTCCAACTTGTTGCGCAATACCCCAGGTGCGTTCGTATTCTTTTACAATAGCGTCAATATCGCCAAATTGTACAGGACGAAATTCTACATCCATGATTCTTTCCTTACTTCATACTTCGTGTGCGCTATTTTGCAAAACTTGAGTTTTAAGCTTTAAGATTTGCGGTATAGCAATGTTTCATCGCTGTTGTGCGTGTGCCCGCCCACACGCACTGCACGAGGAATCTGCGCGTTGTCGAAGTGATGCACGATGCGTTTCAATCGCGGCGCAAAACACGTTGCAGCAAACTAAAATTGCAGCAAATAAGTTGCAGCAAAATTATTGCACTAGCAACGCTTATGCGTCATCATCATCGAGGAAAATTAACGTGTCAGAGTGTAACTCGGCAAGGATTTCATCTTTTGTTTTTGATTCGGCATGAATTTCGCGTTGATTTTCATCCGATACGTTCAAATAATAAAGGGTGGCGTCGATAGCTTCCAGCGGAGCGTTTGTCATAAGGCTTAAAAGTAGGCGATACCAGTCGAGTTGACCGAGTTTTAGCGCAATATCTTCCGGAGTAGTTGGCTTTCGACCTGTTTTCCAATCAACTACCGTATACAGTTTGCTTTTATCTTCCGGATTTAAGCCTCCTGCGAATACGGCGTCGAGTTTTCCGTTAATAATTTGCGCGCCTAATTCTGGAATGTTCGCAACGATTGGCTGTTCTGCTGCTAAAGGTCTGCGATACGCCCATTTTGAGGTGGCTAAACGTTTTTTCCAAGTCAACAGTTTGCGTTCAGCAGAATTTTCTGCGCTATTAAAAGCACCTTCGTTATTAAAACCACCTTCGCTATTAAAATCACCTGCCTGCGTATTTTTTCCTGCCTGCGCAGCTTTTTCAAGAATATTTTCGGCATTTTTGAGTTGATTTACTAAATTTTTCTGCGCATGCGTAAGATCCGAAAGTTTCACGCCTTGTTTCACAATAAGCGGCCAATATTCGCTCGGCGTAAAATCGTTGGAATTTAGCGAATACGCAGAAGCAGAATCACCCACAGCGCAACCGGACGCAGAAGCAGAATCATAAAGCTCATCCCCAACTCTTACAGACTCGCACTGCAGCAATCCTGCATTTACAAACTGCTCCGCCCAAGAGTGCAAGCGCGTGCCCAAATCCGAAGCCGCAGAAGCCGTACGCGGAATAGGGCGAATAATTGCCATCCATTCTTTTCGCAAACGGTTAATTTCCTTGGATTCTAAAGCTTTAGCGCCTTCGTTACTTTGACCTTCGTTACTTTGATTAAATATTGCCCTTTGCTGCATAGCCGTAACATTTACATTTTCGGCTTTTGAAAGTTTATTCGCCCTGTTTTTAAGCGCAATCGTATCTTTATACCAATCAATTTGCGGCATTAAATCCGAATCTTGCAGTAGCGCTTTCGCTTTAGCGAACAAAGAATTTTCAAAATCCGCAGCAAAATCATCAGTAGAATCCGCAGCAAAATCATCAGCCGCAACTTCCGCAACTTCCGCAGATTTTCGCAGCACTTCGCGTATTTTTTCGCTCGACGCGTTCGGCCATTCCAGCAATTGCTCACTTTCCAAATCAGGAATTGCGCTCGGCTTATTAAATAATTCTGCAAACTGCGTCGCATTATCGCCAACAACGTAACTTGCTACGCTCGAATCCGTTTGTACAAAAGAAACCGTTTCGCAAGAGTTCTGCATTTCGTCGTGCACTTCATTCCAAAAAACAGAAGGTTTTCTCGAACGCGAATTATCGTTTTTGCTAGAAGTCATTGCGCTAGACTCACTGCACGTAACAAGAGCCGCAAACTTTGCTCGAGTCAACGCAACGTACATAAGGTGACGCTCATCCTCGTGCAGCGTTCGCCCGCGCTCCTCAACTTGCGAAAGCGGCAACGTGCCGGTTTTTATTGCAGCCTCGTAAATTTCACGCGCCTTCTTCGGTATAGCACCCTCCGGCACGCCTTCATATTCGTACATCATTGTTGCTAAGTCGAGCATTGCCTTCGCGCGTGAACCGTAAACTTCTGAGTCAATTTCTTCTACGCTTTTCATATTTTTAAGGGATTCAAGCGGATTCATTGCAGTTTTTAAGTCTGCATTATGCGGGAATCTTGGCAAAATTTCGGCGTCTACACGCAAAGGCCCCGGCACTTTTGAGGCTATTTCAATAGTTGCGTACGCGCTTTCGTTGTACACTCCTTCTTCGCTTGTTTCCGTTACGCGCAAACCGTCGCCAAAACCGCTTGGGAACACATTTTCGTTTAGTCCAACAACCGCAACAGCCGGCCATTCCAAGCCTTTCGACTGATGGATTGTCATCAAAACAACGTCCGCCGGCTCGTCAACCGACTCTGGCTTATCTTCCAATTTGTCGATGTTCAAAACCCAATCTATAAAACCGCGCAAACTTGGGGAAGTAAAATCGCTCATTTCTTGCAAATACGCATCCGCAAGAGAAAGCATTGCTTGAGTAGTGCCGTGCATGTCGTTAAGAAGCGTTGAGTTACTTGAGTTTTCGTTCATAAGCGCTTTTGCAACAGCCACGTCAATATCCACATTCAGCATTTCAACGGCCGTAACTATAACGTCTCGCAAAGTTCCGGATTGAGCGCGATGCACAGCGTCAAGCGCTTTTCCTACGCGAATAGCCGCGTTATACGCTTTTTCGCTTAAGTTTTGGCGAAGACTTTGAAGCGTCGTACTTTCTGCCTCCTCAGCAGACTCAGAAGCAAACTCAGAAGCAGACTCCTCAAAAGCCTCAACAAGAACATCCGCAATAAATACTCCACCGTGAATACTATTCGTCTGCGCACCCTTCGACTGCTGCTCGCGCACAACTTTCGCCCAATCTTTCCTAGGCGTTTGAGCATCCACTAAACCCGCCTGAGCAAGCGCTCGGAACACGTATTCAACATTTTCCTCAGTTGCAACATTCGCCAAAGCTTCTAAATCGTCCGTGCTAAGAGCGAATCGCGCAGTTGCCATTAAACGCATAATCGCCGAAGTATTAGTATGATCCGCAGCCGCAAAAAGAAGCGCTAAAACGTCGCGAATTTCCGGCTTTTCAAGAAGCGCAGAATACCCGAAAGTAAGCGTTCTAAAACCTTCACGCTGCAACGCTTCCTCGTAAAGCGGAATATTAGTTTTTCCGCGAAACAGCACTGCCACTCTTGCGTCCGAGGATTTAATATCGTCTTTTTCTGCCAAACGCATCTGTTTTACGCCTTTTACAAAGCGCACAACCGCCTCAATTTCCTGATACTGAGTCGGCATATTCAGCACGCCAATCGTACCTTTTGGCGCGTTTTCAAGATATTCCAAATTTTTAACTTCAACTTCCGTCATCAGCGAACTGCTTTTACGCCGAGGCGGTATTCGCAATGGCTTTGTAATAGCGTTTGCCGCACGTAAAATAAGTTGCGCATTTCGACGCGTTTTCGTAAGTGAAAATTCGCTTGAAGAATCCACGTTAAGTTCCTGCTTAAGATTGCAGAAAGCTCCCGAACTTGCTCCACGGAAAGCGTAAATCGCCTGGAAAGGATCTCCAACAGCTGCAATATGTGTTTGATAGTTGCGTGAATTTTCGCCGCTAGTACTACTCTCTGCGCTTTCCGCGCTTTCCGCGCTTTCCGCACTTTCGCTGGTGCCACTTTCCTTATGAAACAGCGTCGAAATAAGCATTGCCTGAGTCGTAGAAGTGTCCTGATACTCATCCAACAAAACTTGACTGTACTGCCTGCGATACTGCGCTGCAATCGAAGGAAAATGCGTTACCAAACTGTACGCAGCAATCGTAAAATCGCTAAATTGCGCCATATTTGCTTTACGTTTTGCTTCACTAAAATCCAAAACCAAATCAAGTAAAATAGCACGCTTTTTAGCAGCTTCAAATAATTTATTACAAGAATCGTAGCACGTATTTTTTAGCGTAGAATTTAAGTATTCAACGTATTCTTTTCCGTAAAAAGCGCATTTTTCAAAATATTTTTCGTCCGTATCGTTTTTTCCGCGACGCAATTTAATAGCACTTGGCTTACTCTCAACAGTTTCGCAAGTTTCAGCCGCGTTTAACGCATTTTGTAAATGCAACATCCAAGCGTTATTCCAGTTTTGAATCTCTTGAACCGCCAAATCAACGCTATCTAAAGACTCTCCCCTACTATTTACGCCAATCATCGAGCAAGAAATATCCGCAGAAAACGCAAGAACGTCGTCAACAAGAGCATCAAATTGGTACAATTTAACAACTTCCGGATGCTTCGTTGAATAATCGTTTACAATCGGCTTAATTAATTCGCGAGCGCCGGCGTCACTAAGCGGCTGAGTATTTTGATCGAAACCAACCAGAAGTCCGTATTGTCTTACAATCGACTGAAAGAAAGCGTCATAAGTCATTACTTCCGGCTTCAAAAAATCGCTTAACCCGCTTAATTGAGAAACACCATTTTCGCCTCTACCATTAAAATCGCTTACAGCCTGCGCAACCCTAGCCAACAATTCGGCCGCAGCCTTATTCGTAAACGTAAGTCCAAGAATACTTTCCGGAGCAACCCCGCGACTAATAAGATCAATAATGCGACGCGTCATCGTATAAGTTTTGCCGCTTCCAGCGCCTGCAACAATAATAATATCCTTATTTGCAGGAGCTTTAATTGCCGCAGCCTGCTCACTGCTATCCGTAAATTTTCGAGAATTGCTACTAACGCTTGTTAAATCAACCATAATTAACGCACCTCGTATACGGTATCTATGCGGCCGGCGCAAGCTGGGCACACTTGTTTAGATCTGCAATATTGTACGTGCGCCGAAGTTGGGTGCGCAACAATCTGCTTTGAGCGAACAGCGGCCGCAGCATAAAAAACGCGCGCAATCATAGTAAGCGACCATTGAGCGCTTTCATGCAATTTTAAGAAAGATTCCCACGCCTGCTCGCTCATGCCTTTAGGACAAAATTCCCTAACTTCCAAAAACTCCGGGCAGCTGGTAAGTCGCATCATGTTCCTGAAGCCTACACGCGACTCAATTCCAGCATTATTTAACGAATTACCAACGCAAAGCGGAGGCTGATACACGTTTTCTGCAACGCCGTGATCTTGAGCCGGATAATCGTTGCTTACAACGTGGAACAGTACGCTTCTGGAAATTATTGGAGGATTCGCGGCGGAAATTAGAGGGTTTTTATCCGCAAAAAGCAGGGCAAGCTGGTAGCAAACTAGCTGCAAATCATTAAAAACTCCGCTTGCAGGAAGCGGCTTACCTGTTTTGTAGTCGAGTAGGCGAATACTTTGCGAGCCGTCCGCGTTTTTGCGCTTTTCCAAACGGTCAATTCGGCCGTGAATATGCACTTGCAAATCCTCGCACGCACCATCCGGCCAACCTCCAACTAACGCGCCCAATAACGCAAATACGTCACTAACCGTAACAGCCGGCAAACCGGCGGATTCAAGCGTGTTATTAACAACTTTAGTTACGTCGTCAAAACCAAAATGCGCGCTAGTTGGAAGCTCACAGTAAGACTTTTTTAATTCGCCAATTGAGCTTGGTAAACATTTAGCTTCGCCAGTAAGCAATCTCAAAACGCCATTTTCGTCTTTTTCAGCGCAAAGATTATAGCTTGATTGATCGTAGGATGTTACTAAATATTGCGCAATTGAGTGCAGAGCTCGGCTTATATTCGACTGCTTGGAAAGCGCAGAATAATGCTCTTTTGCGTTTCGAATATCGGCAAGTTCGGGAGCAATGCTTTTGTAATGCTCAATCATTAGATTTGCGATTGAGTTGATTCGGGAAACTTTAGACGCGTAAGGAGAATAAGCAGCTGAATCTGATTCATCCAGCTTTTCGCTACATTCCTCAACAAAAGTTTCTGGAATATCGTAATGCTTATCTTCACTAGCCCATCTTGCTGTTTCGTGAATAAGCGTACCAAAATAACTTGCTGCGCTTCCAGGCTGAGGCCCCGCAAACTGCCTGCCAATAAGCCCGCAAACAGGGCACGCCCACATATTGTCAACTGCAGAAGGAGACAAACTTACAACAGGACGATTCTGCGAAGCGACGGCGGAAGGGGCGGAAGTTGCAGAAGTTGCGGAAGCTTCGGCGGAAGGGGCGGAAGCTTTGGCGGAGACGGCGGAATATTCGTCGACAGGGGCGGCGGAGTCTTCACCAACATCGCTCATAAAATCCCACTGCCTATAATCAGCGCAATCTACGCCATGCTTTCTGAGCAAACTCAAAGCTTTAGCAGCATCGTAAATTTTTTCGTTTCCGGCACATTCCTTCACAAAATTTTCGCTATTCTTAAGTTCTTCGCAATATTTACCGCTTTTACCAGCCGCAGCGCGCACAATCTGCGCTCGCGCAGCACAAACTAATCCGCGCACATCCATATCTAATCCAGCAAACGGAATCTTAAAATCAGTAAACGGAGTACGCAAATCACCGTTATTGTAGTAGCGCTCAGGCAGGTAATAATAAAGAAAATCGCTAGGACACGCCGAGTCACTGCACTGCGCACTAATATGTAATCTTTCCGTTGCGCGCGTAATTGCAAGCAAAAAACTTCGCTGTTCTCCAGAAAAAACTGAAGATTTATCGTTTGAAGCCAATATAAACAGAAAATCTTTTGTATCAATTTCTGAAAAATTATCTGAACCATTTGTGCAATCAGCGCAACCTGAGATATAGTGTAATTGCTGTGGGGTTTGCACGATGGATGAAAACTTATTTTCTCCCTCCCTCTTCTCTTTTTCTCTCGCCCCACAGCACTTTTTATTTAAGCTCTCTTCATTCAAATAATCTTTGTTTAGGCGATTCTCATTCAGGCTGTTTTTGTTCAGGCTGTTGTTGTTCAGGCTATTGTTGCTCAGGCTGTTGTTGTTTAAGATTAGATTCGTTAAACTTTCAGCACCAAACATCGTGCTACGAGACGCAAGATTCGGCCACACTCCCTGCTGAAACGTCGGCATCCACACAAGCGGCCAATGATTTCCAACAGATCCAGCAGGAGTTGTTAAAGTAACAGCATCCGGCACGGGCGCAACTCTAGCTAGCGAATCCGCCTCGATTTCCATTCCGCGAATTTGAGCAATAAAATCGAGAATGTTGCTTGAAGCGGAAGCTGCAGAATCGGCGGAAGCGGCAGAAGCGGCAGATTCCGTGGAAGTTGCGGAAGTTGCGGAAGTTGCGGAAGTTGCGGAATCGTACGAAGAAACGTAATCAAAAAGACGCATCGCAGCATCCAAGCGATCGTTCGCCCTGTAGCCGTCGCGATTGTGCTGCAAAGCCGCGCGCTGCCAACGCTCCGCAACATTGCAAATATTCCAAGCCTCACCAAGAGCGTACTTCGCCCCGCACAAATCCGGACGCTGCTTAAAACGCAATGCCAGCTTTCGCACATTTTCCCACATCTTTACAAACGCGCCAACATGCGGATTTTTAGGAGACATATTCTGCAAAATGTTAAGAATTATAGAAGATTCGTTACGAGAGTTTGAATCTACAAAATGTGCAACATCTGCAATACAAAGCAAATAACAAGCGTCTAATGAAAGCGAGCGCATATCTTTTTTGAAATCGCCATCAAAATAACTATTATCGACCGAAACTTGCGGAGATGAAAGTTCAGGCGATGAAAGTTCAGGCGCAGAATTAAAATCTTTTTCACCAAACTCACTTCGAAGCGAATCCCAAGCGTTTATAAGCTTACGAAGTGGAACATTCTGAGTGCAAATTGAATCATCCGCTGAATTATCTTCTGAATTGTTCTCTGAATTGTTCTCTGAATTACACGCTGAATTACTCGCTGAATTACCCGCTACATTTTGCGAATCCAAAACCGCTGAAAGCGAAGCAATAGAACGCATTAAAGACTCAACATTCTTAAGCTTCGCGGGCTTTTCTAAATCTGGCCCAAAAGCAGAACCAGCTAAAGCGGAAGCGGCGGAATCAGAATCACCACGAGTAATCGCAGCAAGCGGACTATCCATAATGCACTGCACGCTAGAACGCACAAAATCTGCCAAATTCGCAAGACTACGGCCGCTGCGAATTTGCGACGAAATGCCGTAAATGCCCTGCTTAGCAAGCTGGGACAATTCAATAAGCGCAAACAAACCCTTAACAAACGGCTCGTCTTTTAATGGGCGAGTTACCAAGGAATATCGCACTGGCACGCCATCTGCGCGAAGCTGCTCGCCAAAAAAGCGGACGATCGAATTGTCGTGCGCAATTAAAGCCATATCGTTCCACTTGCGACGATTTTTTACGTGCTCACGTTTCATCTGCCAAATCACGGCATCTAATTCTTCACGCTGAGAACGGTAAAGAGCAGTATTTACGGTTCCATCTTCGTTTAGCCGTAAATATTTTTGCGAATCACTAGAATATTGAATTTTATTAAGCTGATTTAGCGATTGTACCGGAAAAGCTCCAGCAAAAGCCGGCATTTTCCAAGGGCGATTTGGGGTTGCAATATACGAATCCAGTTGAGAAGAAAGAGAAAGAGAAACGCGGGCAGCTAGCAAATCGCGCATCGAAGTGGCTTGAGGGCGGTTTGCGGAATCGACGCGTGACTGCGAGGAATCCACAGAAGTTGAGGAATCCGCGGAAGTTGAGGAATCCGCGGAATCCGCATGTTTTAGACTCAACTCAGCAGCCTGCAAAATATTCAAAGCTACCGAAATTGCATAATCCGGATGCGCACCACGAAACGACTGCACAGACTCATCCGGATTCGCAAGAAGCAGCAAACGCGTTCCAAGCCCAAGCAAAGTCTCAACAAAACTCAAGCCAGCTAAAGTAATATCCTGAAAATCGTCAACAACAAGAAGCGCAGGAATCTCCGAAAAATCCGCTAAACCATTCTTCCCCAACTCATTCTTTCCCAGCTCATTCTTTCCCAGCTCGCGCGCAGCCTTAGCGCCTTCAACCAAAAGCTCGGAAGAATCCAAACGGAATGAGTCATTATAAACCTTCGCAACCAACTTACGATACTCATTGCGCAAAGCAAAAACCAAACGCCACTGCGTATTACGACGATCAGCAAACACGGACACAGGCAAAACATTTTCGGACCCAGCGTAAGATTTAGACCCAGCGTGAGATTTTGCAAAATCAAGAAAACCTAAAACAGCCTGCTCTCGAGTTACATCACTAACCCCAAGCTCATCCAAACGAGCAAGCATGTCTCGCAATTGGTGCATAAACGCGCCACTTATGCAGGAAGCAGAGGCGGTTTGATGCGCGGAAGTTGGCTGAGCGGAAGATGGCTGAGCGGAAGATGGCTGAGCGGAAGTTGCGGTTGCGAAATCAGCAGAACCGCCCGCACCAGCCAAAGTCAAAGGCGAAACCCAAAGTGGAGTCCCAAAATAATCCTTAAAAAGCGCGCAAACCGAGCAATCACCATTATCCCCACGCTCAACGTGACGAATATGCCGAAGCACAACCCGCCGCAGCAAAGAATCCTGCTCAGCACCATTAAGAAGCTTAGGAGCAGGCCTACGATTCCGCATGCAAAACGCAGAAATAATACGAAACGCAAGCGAAGACAACGTTCCAACCGGACGCGACTTTTCACTTACACCAATCTCGCGAATAATAATATTGTCAATACGCGCAGCCAAAGTGCGGTTTTGAACACACATTGCAGTGACATTATTCGGCCAATGCTTATAACCCGCAATCGCAGCGCGCACAGCAAAACGCGTTTTACCAGTATTCGGAGCACCATACACAAGCAAAGCGCTAGTCGCGTCGCCGTTAGAATTACGCAAAGTGCCGTCAAATAAAGCTTGCAATGCTTGAAACGATTGCGATTCTTGCGACGATTGCGATTCTTTGGATACAGTGTTCTCACTCATACAACCAATTCTAGCAACGAGGCAATAGCTGGGCGATAATCAACCTTAATTTTGCAAAACAGCGCGCGCACGAGCATCCTTAAGCGCAAGAAAAACGCGGCCAACACCAATAAAAATCAGCGTAAACACAATCAACAAATAAGCAACGCCAACGCCCAAAGTCGTAACATTAAAAGTCTGCGGCGCAAAACCAAACCAGCCGCAAGGAGCACCATAATTAAGGAAATTATAAGGCGCGCGCATTGCGTGAACACCCCAACGCACGCCCGCAAACTCGCTAAGCATAGCAGCGTACGCAACGTAAGCAAGCGGCGGAATCGTAGCGAAATAAATGTGCGCGCGAGAAGAGCGGAAGCGGTAATCAAAAAGCACAAAATCGACGATTGCAAGAAGCGGGGCGATTGCGTGCACGCAAAGGCTACTGCAACCATTAGTAAGGTAAGCGCCGACGAAACCGAGCTTGTTTGTAGGCGCGAGGAAGCAAAGGTACAGCGTAAAAGTGACCGCGATGGCGATTGTCATCATGAATTTGAAGATGTACCAGGCGTTGGATTTTGAGTCGAACCATGCGGTGGAGGATGGCTGCTCGGCGGCGGAAGCTGGCTGAGCGGCGGAAGCTGGCTGCGCGGCGGAAGCTGCGGAAGTGCGCGCGCGCATAAACGCAACAGAATCAAGCCAAAGCGACCCGGCTAAAGCGACGCAAATCGTAAGATTAGAAAGATTCGTAAAGTAAGTGAACGTCATCCAGCCTTGCCACGAAGCAGCCATTCCGTAAACGGACGCGACGATTGCGATTGCGCGAATCGCAGTGCGCACCGCGTATTCGCGCGCGGTGAGCGGAGTTGCAGCGGCTGTGGTTTGTTGTTCGAGCATGGAATCGTTTGCCATGTTGTTATCTCGCTTTCGTAACTTTAATCGCTTAATCTGCTTTTTTACTGATCTTGTTTTATATTGCGCACTTGTTTGGCGTGGCGCGAGTTTTGGGGGATTTCTCTCCTCGAACGCCCCGTCCTTCGTCGCTCTGGCTGCTAAAAGAGTTTAGTGTGTTCGCCTATCTTTAAGAATGTTGCTTCCTCAGTCCTCTTTTAGTTCTCGTAGAGAAATCCCCCAAACTCTGCATGTCAATTCGTTAATAACCGTGCTTTATCGCAGAGATTTTTCGATTTTTCTTCTTCGCTCGG
>CAMYED010000020.1 GCA_947254595.1 uncultured Gardnerella sp.
GACCCTCGTCACGTGCTTAAAACTGCGCTCGCAAAAGCTAAGGAAAAGGGCTTTACTTTCTACGTTCACCCGGAAATTGAGTTTTATTTGTTCGAAGCTCAAGATGATTGGTCTAAGGCTCCGGTTCCGATTGACGAAGGTGGCTACTTTGATCATGTTCCTAGAAGCTCGGCAATGGACTTCCGTAGAAACGCTGTAAGCATGCTTGAGCAGATGGGAATCTCCGTAGAATATTCGCATCACGAGGGCGGACCGGGCCAAAACGAAATCGACTTGCGCTACGCGGATGCGCTTACTACCGCGGATAATATTATGACTTTCCGCACTGTAGTTAAGGAAATCTCGCTTGAGCGCGGAATGTACGCAAGCTTTATGCCAAAGCCGCTAACCGATCAGCCGGGATCTGGAATGCACACGCATTTGAGCTTGTTCGAGGGAGATACGAACGCTTTTTATGAGGCTGGCCAAGAGTTTAATATGTCGCTTATTGCGCGTCAGTTTGCTGCCGGAATTTTGCATCACGCTTCGGAAATTTGCGCTGTAACTGATCAGTATGTGAATTCTTATAAGCGCTTGTGGGGTGGGGCGGAAGCTCCTAGCTACGTTTGCTGGGGTCATAGCAACCGTTCCGCACTTCTTCGCGTTCCGCAGTATAAGCCTGGAAAGGGAAATTCTTGCCGAATGGAATTCCGCGCGCTAGATCCTGTTGCGAATCCGTATCTTGCCTACTCTGTGCTTTTGGCTGCCGGTTTGGACGGCATCGAGAAGCAGATGACTTTGTGCGATCCAACAAGCGACGACGTGTGGGAGCTTACGGATGCTGAGCGTCAGGCCATGGGTATTCAGCCGCTTCCGGAATCTTTGGATGAGGCGTTGAAGATTATGGAGAAGTCCGACTTTGTTGCGAGCGTATTAGGCGAGCACGCGTTCGAATACTTCTTGCGCAATAAGCACCAGGAGTGGGAAGAGTACCGTCGCCAAGTGACGCCTTTTGAGCTGGAGAAGTACCTGCCGCGATTATAGCTATAATCGCTTTTGCGTTTTTTGCTACTTTTAGTGGTTTAGAGACCCTAACGCAGAAACTGTACTGCGTTAGGGTCTTTTGTTTGCGGTTTTAAGACATTCGTGCAGTTGGCGTTCTGCGCGAGTGTCTCATTCCGCTTGGTTTGAGACATTGGTGCAGATTGCGTTCTGCGTTATGGTCGGAAGATTGGTGTTTTGGGACATTCGCGCAGTTGTCGTTCTGCGCGAGTGTCTCATTTTTATTTACGGTGGTGTTTGTTTGAAAAAAAATCAAAATTTTTGCAAAAAAGTGGGGATTTTTGGGGAGTAATGGGGTAAAATGGTGAACAACGTGCAAATGGCATAGTGCATGTTGAGTTAAGGAGGTGGAGTATGGCGCGTCGTGCTGCGAGTAAGAAACAGCAGAATAATGCCGATTCTTCCTCTTTACATTCCTTGAATCAGGCTCAATCAGCTGAAGAATCGAATACTGCGCAGATGCAGATGCCACTGCAACCGCAGGATTCGCAATATACGCAACAGCCGCATGTGCAGCCTGTTCCGCCTATGCAGTCAAATTCGGATTATTATGGAATGTCTCAACATGTTACGCAAGTAGAGCAGCAGCAAGTCAAAGCGCCTGTTTTCACCTCCACTCCGTATGGCGCTGATTCTGCTCCTCAATCTGCGGCTATGCCAGTTGCACCATTTTTGTATCCGCAATACGCGCAATATTCTCAGTTCCAGCAGCAACCGCCGCAACCGCAACAGTTCCAGCAGCTAACGCCTATTTTGCTCGGCACTTACACGCCAAAAATTGACGATAAAGGTCGCGTGGCTCTTCCTGCAAAATTCCGCGCTCAGCTTGGTACTGGTTTTGTTATGGCTAGAGGACAGGAGCGTTGCGTTTACGTGCTTCCTATGGCTGAGTTCCAGCGCATGGCCACTCAAATTCAGCGCACTTCTATGAGTAATAAGTCTGCTCGTGATTATTTGCGCGTGTTTCTTTCCGGTGCTGTTGATGAGCAGCCGGATAAGCAGGGTCGTATTGTTGTGCCGCCAATGCTTAGGGATTACGCCAGTTTGGGTAGTGAGATTGTTGTTATTGGTGTTGGCACGCGTGCGGAAATTTGGAATAAGTCGGCTTGGGAAGCGTATCTTGCTGATCGTGAGCAAGATTATTCAGATATTGCTGACGACGTACTTCCGGCGGTGATGTGATGCAGGATATTACAGCTATTCACGCTCCGGTTTTATTGCAAGATTGTGTTGATTTAGTCGCTCCTGCTTTGCAGCATGAAGGTGCGGTTGTAGTAGATTGCACTCTTGGTCTTGCTGGTCATGCTACGGCTTTTCTTAAGGCTGCGCCTTTTGCGACGCTTGTTGGAATTGATCGAGATACTGAAGCTCTTTCTTTGGCTACAGAGCGTATGCGTAACGAGGGGTTAGGGGATCGTTTTATTCCAGCGCATGCAGCGTTTGACGAGATTGACTCAGTCTTAGCTGAGCATAATATTGACAAAATTGATGCTGCTTTTATGGATTTGGGTCTTTCTAGTTTGCAGATTGATGAGGCTGATCGTGGGTTCTCTTATTCTCACGACACCGCTCTTGACATGCGTATGGATACTACGCAGTCTGTTACTGCGGCAACGATTTTGGCAACTTATGATGTTCGCGAGTTGGCTAAGATTTTCCGCGATTACGGCCAGGAGCGTTTTGCTTCTCTTATTGCTCGTCGAATTGTTGAGACTCGTGAGGATGCTCCGCTTTTAACTTCCGGTCAGCTTGTTCGTTTGGTTGACGACGTGATTCCTAAGGCGCATCGTGCTACTGGTAATCCTGCGAAGCGCGTGTTTCAGGCTTTGCGTATTGAGGTTAATGGCGAGTTGGATAAGCTTCAGCGCACGCTTCCGAAGATTGTTTTAAGTCTTCGTAAAAACGGTCGATTGGTTGTTGAGTCGTATCATTCTTTGGAAGATACTACGGTTAAGCGTTTTATGAATCAGGGTTTAACGGTTGATGTTCCTGCTAATATGCCTGTTATTCCTGAGGATGCTCAGCCTTTCTTTAAGTCTCTTACTCGCGGAGCTGTTAAAGCTTCTAAGGAGGAGATTGAGCGTAATACTCGCTCGTCTTCTGTGCGTTTGCGTGCGGTTGAATTGTGCCGTCCTGTTCCTGAGCGTTGGTTTAGTAGATTGCAGGATGAAGCTGCGGGCCTTTCTTCTCGTAGGGGAGGCTTTTATGGCGCTTAATGTTAAGAATCGCGTATTTCGTTCTGCTTCTTCTTCGACTTCCGCTCCTGCGGGTCGTTCGAAGGATTCTTCTTCGCGTAAGGATTATTCTTATAATTCTTCGGCTGGGTCTTTGCGTCAAGATCAGCGTAAGTCTTCTGCGGTTTTTGACAGGTTCCGTAGGGTTATGACTTGGAGTAATACGCGTAAGGTTCCTCTCGTGAATTTCATGATTATTGTGATTTTTATGGTTGTGACTTTGTCTACTTCGCTTATGCTTCGTACGCAAATGGCTGAGCTTTCGTTTGAGCAGACTGCTACGCAATCTAGGATTTCTCGTTTGCGTCAGGATGTTGAGGCGAGTCAGGCGAAGCTTGATACTTTAGAGGCTGAGCTTCCTGCGAAAGCGCAGAAAATGGGAATGATTCCGCAGCAGGGTTCTATTGCTATTGATTTGAGCGATTATGCTGCAAAAAGAAAGCATAAGCGTTCAAATAGTGGGAATGAGAATAGTAAGAAAGATCCAAAGTCTCAACAAAAAAATAGGCAACAGAATCAACAAAAGCAGACGCAACAAAAACAAAATAAACAAAATAAACAAAAACAGACGCAACAGAATCAACAACAAGCAAAACAGGAGAAACATTGATGAGCAACTTTACAAAACAACGTTTTACTCCTAAACAGGCCTTTGCTCGAAAATGCATTATAATCGCTATGGTCTTCGCAATAATCGGCGTTGGTGCAGTAGTAAAGCTCAGCTTAATTCAGCTGGTTAATGCTCGTTCAACGGCTCAGGCTGCGCAGGCTGAGCGTAGTCGCGTGCGCCCAATTCTTGCTCGTCGTGGCCGTATTCTTGATTCTAACGGTGCTGTTTTGGCTCAAAGTGTTGAACGATTTAACATTATTGGTGATCCTTTGAACGCTCAAGCTTTTAAGCCAACTCCGTGCACTAAGCAGACTGAGGATAATTGCCATTCTCTTAACGGTAAGCCTGTAGAGGGAACTGGAGCTGTTGCGGTTGCTCGTTTGCTTGCTCCGATTTTGCACATGAGTTCTGTAGAGCTTGGCGGAAAACTGGCTGGCGTTGGCAGGTACGTGCTTTTGAAGCGTAACGTAACTCCTGCGGTAAAGCGCGCTATTGATAAGCTTAATCTTTCGGGCTGCATTTATGCGGAGAATAGTAGTGAGCGCGTTTATTCAAGTGGCCCAATTCTTGGGTCGCTAATTGGTGCTGTTACGAATGCGGATGAATCAAATGATAAAAATCTTAAGAATCGCAAGGGTGAGGTTGGTGTTGCTGGTCTTGAGCTTACGCACGATTCAACTTTGACGGGTGTTGACGGCTACCAGCGTTATCAGGGAAATAATGTTGGTAACGAGAAGATTCCTGGAACGCTAACGGAAACTAAGCCTGCTGTAAATGGTAGTGATATTAAGCTTACGATTGACAGTGATGTTGATTGGTATGTTAAGAAGGTTCTTCTTGACGGTAAGAAAAAGTATCGTGCTGCTTGGGGTATTGCGGTAGTTCAGGATGTTCATACTGGCGAAATTCTTGCTTTGGAAGATACGGATGAAATTAAGGCTGGAACTACTGCTGCTAAAGTGAATGTCTCTCGCGCTGTGAGCCAAACTTTCGAGCCGGGTTCTATTGGTAAGGCTTTTGCAATGTCGGGTATGCTGCAAACTGGTGCTCATAAGCTTACGGATCGTTTTGCTGTTCCTAATAATCTTAATAAGAATGGTCAGACTTACCACGATGCTGTTGATCATGGTGTTGAGCATTGGACTTTGGCTGGTATTCTTGCTGAATCTTCGAATGTTGGCATGGTTATGGCTGGAGCGAATTATCCTTTGGATAAGCGTTACGAGTATCTTGCTAAGTTTGGTCTCGGTCAGTATTCCGGATTGAATTTGCAGGGTGAATCTCGCGGTTTGCTTCCTAGCGTGCAGGCTTGGGATGGTCGTAAGAAGGATACTGTGCTTTTTGGCCAAGGTTATGCTTTGAATGCTTTGCAGCTTACTAATGCTGTTGCGACTATTGCGAATAAGGGTGTTAGGTTGCGTCAGACTTTGGTTAAGTCGATTATTGATGCGGATGGTCACGTAACTAAGCCTTCTCGCCCTGCAGCTACGCGCGTTTTGGACGAAAGTGTTGCGGCCGATATGATGAATGCTTTGGAAAATTCTGGTGAGCATTATCACCGTTTTGCTGGTGTTGACGGCTACCGTGTTGCTGCAAAGAGTGGTACTGCTGAGGTTGCTGGTGCGGATGGAAGGCTTAGTTCTACAATTAGTGACTGGTCTGGCGCAATTCCTGCGGATAATCCTCGCTTTGTTGTTACTGTTGTTTTGCGCGATCCTCAGGGAGTGTATGGCGGCATGACTGCAGGTCCATTGTTTAAGACTATTGGCGAATTTCTTATGCAAAAGTTTGATGTTCCAACTTCTGCTGCACGCAAGAACCCTGTTGCGGTAAATTGGTAGTGTACGCATTTTAGTGTGACGTAAAGTGGGTGTGCGATGAATGCAGTTGATGAATATTCAAGAGTAAGGGTGACTTTAGGTTTTGCCGCAAAAAACTACGGTTTTGAAGTGGTTCCTGCTTTTGCTACAGGTGTGACTGTTACTTCTCTTGTTCACGATGTGCGTCAAGTTCGTCCTGGCTGTTTATTTGTTCCACTTGGTCATGTTGATCGTCGTCAGCTTGAAGCTGCGCGGGATGCTGGCGCTTACGCTGCGTTGGTTTCTCCAGAATTTCGTTCTGAGGCGGCAACTTTGGGTATGCCATTGTTGGTGTCGTCGTATAATCCTGTTGCTTTGGGTAAGCTTGCTTGCGATATTAACGGCGATCCTTCTTCTTGCGTTGCAACTTTTGCTGTTGCTGGCGATGATGATGATGAGATTCACGCGAATGTTTTGCGCTTAGCTGACTTTTTGCATATTCTTGGCAATCCTGTTGGTGTGATTAGTGCTGCTGGTTCTTCTTCGCTTCAGCGTGAACTTTCTTTGCAGTATCCGTTGAATATTGCGGATGTGCAGCATACTTTGGCTGTGTGCGCGGAGGATGGTGCTGCTGCTGTAGTTATTGCTTTAGATTCGCAAACTTTAACTAAGAATGCGTTGCAGTCTGTGAATATTGATGTTCTTGGTGCTGAAGAATCTAAGAGTAGTGAAAATATTCAGTCTGAAAGTACTATGGAATTTTTGAAAACTGTTAAATATGATTCTGCTGATTCTACAGCGTCTGCAGCACCTGTAGCGTCTGTAGCGTCTGTAGCGTCTGATGATTTAACTAAAAAGACTTCTGCACTTTCTTCCGAATCTTCAGAATTGTTGGAATCTTCTGAATCTTCTAAATCTAATCTTGAATCTAAAAAAACAGCAACTTCCGGCACTTCTGCAACTTCCGGCACTTCTGCAAAAACGCAAATCACTTTTGTAAAATCGCTGTTTGATTCTGTGCCAACGCCGACTATAAGTTTTTATTCTTTGCGTCAACGCTACGGTTTTTGCAGCAGGGAGCACGCGTATTGCGTTACTAGATCTCTTGAATCAGACGAATTAGCGCAATTGGCCGATCAGATTGGCGGTAGAGATGTTGAGAGGCATCTTTCCTTAGCTATTGCAATGGTTTTGGCTGCGGGAGTTCGTCGCGGAACTATTAAAAGCGCATTGCGTGTTTCTCACGAATTGCGTTAAATAAATAGTTTGCGCAAACTTCTTTAGCGAAGTGCAAATGCCGTGAACAGGTGTTGTTGATTTTGGATTTTGGATTTTGAGCATGTGGAGGATGTTATGAGTTGTAATCAAAACTCGTCTGCTACAAGTTGCGTAAGCGGTGCTGTAAGCAGTGCCGTAAGCAGCGAAACTACTATTAATGACGCTGCTACAGCTGATGCTACAGCCGCTACTGAAGCCGCGGCGCAAAATAATATGATGCCTATGACCGTTTTTGAAATTGCTGCAGCAGTTAAAGGCACGGTGCATGTTACTTATAAAAATAATTCTGCTAATTCAAAGCGCGAAAACATTATTGCAACTTCTGTTTTTACCGATTCTCGCCAAGTTCGAAAAGACTCAGTTTTTGTTGCTATAGCCGGCGAGCATGTTGATGGTCATGATTACGTTAAAAAAGCTGAAGATTTAGGCGCTGTATTGGCAATTGTTGAGCACGTTGTAGAAGAATCTTCTATTGTGCAAATTGTTGTTAAGAA
Organism: uncultured Gardnerella sp.; assembly: GCA_947254595.1. Lineage (GTDB taxonomy): Bacteria > Actinomycetota > Actinomycetes > Actinomycetales > Bifidobacteriaceae > Bifidobacterium. Next base: position 7,457 of record CAMYED010000020.1, read on the forward strand.
TTGTGTTCAGGCTTTAGGAATGTTAGCTAAGCACAATTTAGAGCGTCGTAAAGAATTGCCGGAAGCTTTTACAATTATTGGAATTACCGGTTCTGTTGGAAAAACAACTACAAAAGATATGCTTCACGCTTTGCTTAATACTTTAGGCAGTACGGTTGCGCCGGTTGGTTCTTTTAATAATAATATTGGACTTCCGCTTACTGCGCTTAAAGTTGGAAGCAATACTAGGTTTTTAGTTGCGGAAATGGGTGCTAATCACGTTGGTGAGATTGAAAACTTAACTCGTATTGCTCCTCCCGATATTGCTGTAGTGCTTAAAGTTGGTGTTGCGCATTTAGGTGAATTTGGTTCTGTTGAGCGCATTGCGCAGGCAAAAAGCGAGATTGTGCGCGGGCTTGTGCCGCACGGCTTAGCAGTATTAAATTCGGATGATTCTCGCGTTTCTGCAATGTCGAGTCTTGTTGAGAATAATCATGTGCGTTGGTTTGGGCGGAATATTAAAAATGATTCTCTTGAATCTGCGCAAAGTGGCGAGTATGAGCTTTTTGCAAGCGAAGTGGAGTTGGATGCTCTTGGAAAACCAGTATTTACTCTTAATGAAGTAAACAATTGCGAAAGTAATTGCGAAAACGCAAATCAAACTAAAGTGCATCTTGCAATACAAGGCGAACACAATGTAATGAACGCTCTTGCTGCTGCTAATGTTGCTCGATACTTTGGTATGTCTTTAGAAAATATTGCATACGTTCTTTCTAAAGTCTCGCATATTAGCCCGCATCGTATGCAGCTTAGTACCGTTTCTTATGATGGCAAAGAATTTACGCTTATTGACGACTCTTTTAATGCGAATCCTGATTCTATGAAAGCTGGTATTGACGGTTTATGCGCTTACGAACATAATGTAAACGCTGAATCTTCTAATCTTTTCCGCATTGCTGTTCTTGGATCTATGTTGGAACTTGGCGAAAACGAGTGCGAATTGCATGCGAATATTGGAAGTTACGCTGCAAATTCAAGCGTTGACGCTGTTATAGCTGTAGGTTCTGAAACTGATTCTGATTTAGATAGATTAGCTAATTGCATTGTTCAAGGTGCGCGAGATTCTTGGGTAAATAAGAAGGATTCGGTAGATTCTGCCGTTCGCTTTGCGCATAGTGCTAAGGAAGCTGATTCTATTGTTTGGAAAATGGTGGCCGAGCATCCGAGTAGTGTTGTGTTGTTGAAAGGTTCACACGCTTCGGGATTAAGTGTGCTTGCTGAGCGTTGGGCAAAACTTCCATCTTTTAGCGAGCAAACCGACGGTGAGAAGTAGCTTAGTAAAGTAGCTTAGTAAAGTAGCTTAGTAAAGTAGATTGCTGAGTAACTTACTAGAGTAACTTAGTAAAGTAGATTAGTAGCAGTAGGGCGAACGAAACAGTAAACGGAGGTTTAAGCGGTGATTGCGCTTATTATAGGAATTGTTGTGTCACTGGCGGTGACGATTGTTGGCACACCTTTACTTATTCGTTTAGTGCATCGTCTGCACTACGGTCAGTACATTCGTCAGGATGGCCCGCAATCGCATTTAATGAAGCGTGGAACTCCAACTATGGGCGGTGTTGTTATTAATCTCGCTGTTGTTGTTGGTTGGGCTGCTTCGGCTTTGTATCGCTATTTGTCTGTTGGTCGTTCGCCTTCTTGGTCTGCTGTTTTAGTGCTTTTTGCAATGCTTTCAATGGGTTTGATTGGATTTATTGACGATTTTGCTAAGGTTCGTAAAAAGCAGAATCTTGGTCTTTCTGTTCATGCTAAATTTATTGGGCAGATTATTTTTGCCAGCATTTACGCTGTTTTGGCGTTATTGCTTCCAACGCAATCCGGATTGCCGAGTGCTCAGCCTGGAATGAGTTTTATTGAGAAGCCATTTCTTGATTTTTCCGTGCTTGGCAAGGGTGTTGGCATTGTTATATTCATTATTTGGGTTAATTTCCTAATAGCAGCATGGTCTAATGCTGTGAATTTAACTGACGGTCTTGACGGTTTAGCGTCTGGATCTTCTATGATTGCTTTTGCCGGTTACGCTTTGATTGCTTTTTGGGAAAGCTACCATGTTCGCGGTGGAGGTCATTTTGGATTCTCTTACGCTGTTTCCGATCCTCTTGATTTAACTATTATTGCAGTGTGTGCGGCGGTTGCTTGCTTTGGGTTCCTTTGGTTCAATTCGAATCCTGCGCAAGTTTTCATGGGCGACACAGGTTCTTTAGCTTTGGGCGGCTTGTTTGCGGCTCTTTCTATTGCAACGCACACCGAGTTTTTGGCGGTTATTTTGGGCGGTTTGTTCGTAATGGAAGCTGCAAGTGATGTTATTCAGGTTGGTTTCTTTAAGGCTACGCATAAGCGTGTGTTCAAAATGGCTCCTATTCATCATCATTTTGAATTGCTTGGTTGGACGGAAACGAAAGTTGTTGTGCGTTTTTGGATGATTGAGCTTATGTTCGTTCTATCTGCTCTTATGATGTTTTATGCTGATTGGGCAGGGCGTTCGGGTTTGCTTATTTAATGGCTTATTTAATGGCTTATTTAATATAAAAAATTGGAAGGCTTCAATATGAGTACTCTTAAGAGTTCTGATTCGTCTGTTTCGCTACAATCATGCGAATGTAATAACGCATTCCCGTTCAAAAATGTTCTTGTTGCAGGTCTTGGAGTTTCCGGGCGAGGTGCTTCCGAGGTTTTGCGTGCTGTTGGTGCGAATCCTATAACTGCCGACGAAAATAAGCCTGAAGCTAATATTCACGATTTTTCAGCAATCGACTGGTCGAAAATAGACGCTGTAGTAACTTCTCCAGTGTTTAATCCGCGTACGCCTTTTTTGCTTGAGGCTGCGGAGCATAATATTCCTGTTTTTAGCGAAGTTGAGTTAGCTTGGCGTTTGCGCGTTAATTCTAAGCGCACAGATAAACCTGCTTATTGGGTTGGTATTACTGGCACTAACGGAAAAACTTCTACTACGGAAATGACTTCCAGCATGCTTACTGCGTGCGGATTAAACGCTCCTGCAGTTGGTAATATTGGAAAATCTGTTTCGCACGCAGCGTTAGAAGCTGAACATGATGCTTTATGCGTTGAATTAAGCTCTTTCCAACTGCATTTTACTGATTCTTTAGCTCTTGATTGTGCTGCAATTACTAATATTGCTGCCGACCATTTGGATTGGCATGGTGGCATTGAAGCCTACGCTAAAGATAAATCAAAAGTGTTTAATAATGTGCGCAAAGCTTTAGTTTATAACGCTCAGGATGCGCGCGTTAAAGCTTTGGCGCTTGCTGCAAAAGTGTCTGAAGGCTGTAAGCGTATTGGTTTTACTTTGGACGAGCCAGCTGTTGGTGAAATCGGTGTTAAAGACGGTTGGATTGTTGACGTAAGTGGTGTAGCGGGCGGTGTTGAAGGCGAGCCGAAACGTATTGTGCAATTGTGCGATTTGAAGCATTTGTGCGAGCCGGACGGAACTGTGTACCCGCATTTGTTGGCTGACGCTCTTACAGCTTTGGCGTTGGCTCTTGGGCTGACGGGGAATGTTGAGGATTCTGTTCGCGCTTTGCGTGAGTTTGCTCCTGGAGGGCATCGTATTCAAACGGTTGCAACTTTGCCGTCTGAAGATGGTAATTCTTTACATGACATTCGCTTTGTTGACGATTCTAAGGCGACTAATGCTCATGCTGCAGCCGCATCTTTAGCAAGTTTTGCGGATAATTCTGTTGTTTGGATTGCAGGCGGATTAGCTAAGGGCGGTTGTTTTGAAGATTTGGTAGCTAAACAGCGTCATGTTATTAAGGCTGCTGTAATAATTGGTTTAGATCAGCGTCCTTTTGTTGAGGCGCTTCATGCGTCTGCTCCGGATTTGCCTGTAACGATTGTTTCTCCGGATGGTTCTTGCGCTAAATCGTATAATGGTATTGACGATGATGTTTATGCTGAAATTGCAGAAAATGCGGTTATTCAGCTTGATTCAAAATTTGGCGAGGCTGTTATGCGTAAAACAATAGAGTCTGCCGGCTGCTACGCTAAGCCGGGAGATGTTGTTCTGTTGGCTCCGGCATGCGCTTCTATGGATCAGTTTGTTTCATACGCCGATCGCGGCAATTGTTTTGCTAAGGAATCTCAACGATGGGTGCAGAATCATGGTGTTGAAAATTAGATTAAAAAAATCTGCATCAAAAAAATCTGCGTCTAAAGATTCTGCATTAGAAGATTCTGAGCAAAGAAAATCTGCGTCGAAGGATTCTACATTACAAGATTCGCTGCTAAAACAGTACGCTGGTTGGCGTAGTTTAACCAACCCGCTTTGGTGCTTATACGGGATGCGAGTATCCGTAGTAGTACTGGCTATTTTTGGCTTGTTTATGGTATTTTCTAGCTCCTCCGTAACAATGATTACGTACGGTGTTGCACCTTGGGGTCAAGGAGTAAATCAAACTTTGTACTGTATTCTTGGCATGATCGGCTACATTTTTGCTTCTCGCGTTCCCATTTCCTACTACCGTAGGTATGTTGCAATTATTTATACCGTGTCCGCAGTAGCTCAGTTCCTCACTTTTGTTCCGGGCTTGCGCAGAGAAGTGAACGGAAACGCTGGTTGGATTGCTTTCGGCCCGATTACTTTGCAGCCTGCAGAAATTACGAAACTTGCATTGTGTATTTGGCTGCCGCTTTCGCTTGTTGCAGCAAAAGAAGCGTATAAGCGTGTTCAAATGCGAGCGTATATTCCTGCAGCAACAGGACTAGGCATATCGCTTCTTTTAGTTATTGCGGGTAAGGATCTTGGTACTGCTTTAATTATTATTCTTATTGCGCTTATAGCTTTTTATCTTGGCGGATTCCCAACGCGATGGCTTGTAGTAAGCATATTGGTTGCAATGATGCTGGTTGCTTTTTTAGTTTTGACTAGTAAAAATCGTATGCGACGTATTCTTGCAGCTTGGCAAGGTTGCGACGCAAAAGCTGCTAAAGGCGTGTGCTTCCAATCTATTCACGCACAATACGCAATGGCTTCAGGTGGATTATTAGGCGTTGGAATTGGTAATTCTCGAGAAAAATGGAATTATTTGCCGTACGCGCATAACGATTTTATTTTCGCAATTATTGGCGAGGAGATGGGATTTTTAGTAGCGTCTGCAGTAATTATTTTGTACATAATAATCGGCTGGTGCATGCTTTCTTCAGCTCTACAAGCAAAATCAAAGTTTATTTCAATCACTTTAATGAGTATTGCAACGTGGATTGTTGGGCAAGCTTTAGTAAATATCCTCGTAGTAGTGCAATTACTGCCGGTTATGGGTGTTCCTATGCCGTTTGTGTCTGCTGGAGGGTCTTCGCTTGTTATGTGCTTGGTTGCGGTTGGGGTCGCAGACGGGCTGATGCGAGCTAATCCTCAGATTAAAATGGAAAAGTAGTGCGCAATTTAAGAATCGGGTAAATATGAATCAAACCAATCAAAATAACGAAGCTAACAACGAAGCTAACAACGAAGCTAACAACGAAGCTAACAACGAAGCTGCGCAAGAAGTTAATATTGTGCTTGCAGGAGGTGGCACAGCAGGTCACGTCAACCCGTTACTTGCCGTAGCAGATGCATTAAAAACTTTAGAACCAAAAGCGAATATTAGCGTTATTGGAACGGAAGTTGGCTTAGAAAAAAATCTTGTTCCCGAAGCTGGCTACGAACTCGACACTATTGAAAAAGTGCCGTTCCCGCGTAAACCAAATATTGACGCTCTTAAATTCCCAATCCGCTGGATTAGAGAAAAACGCAAAGTGCGAAATATTTTAGAAAAACGAAAAGCAGACGTTGTAGTCGGCTTTGGAGGCTACGCTGCAGCACCTGCATATTGCCAAGCTCACGCGCAAAATATTCCAATTGTTGTTCACGAACAGAACGCAAAAGCAGGAATGGCAAACAAACTGGGCGCTCGCTGGGCTACAGAAGTTGCAACAGTGTACGAAAACACCGGTTTGCACACTAAAAAAGGCGTTGAAGCTGAACGAGTCGGCTTACCACTTAGGCCTGCTATTGCAGAATTATGCGAAAAATTTGAAGAAAATAGAGAATCTGCGCGAATGGAAGGCGCCTACCAGCTCGGGGTTGACCCACGCCGACCAATTATTCTCGTTACCGGCGGATCTTTAGGCGCGCAAAGCCTAAACCGTGCTGTAGCTTCGGCTGCGAAAGATATTTTAAGAAATGCGCAAGTAATTCACCTAACCGGCCGCGGAAAAGCGGACGAAGTTCGAACAATTGTTGAGCAGCAAGTTGGGCAATCGCAAATAAACGATATTAAAACAAATCATTTAGGTTTGGGAGATTACCATATTGCAGAATATTTAGAGCGAATCGACTGGGCTTTTTCCTGCGCAGACCTGGTTATTTGTAGGTCGGGAGCCGGAACGGTTGCAGAAATTTCAGCACTTGGATTGCCAGCAGTTTACGTGCCGCTTCCTATTGGTAACGGAGAGCAGCGTTTTAATGCAGAAGCTGTTGTAAAAGCCGGGGGAGCGTTAATGGTTAAAGACGCCGACTTTACAAATAAGTGGATTCTTACAGAAGGTCTTAAACTACTTAACGACAATAAGCGTTTGCAAAATATGCGAAACGAAGCTTGGAATTACGGTATTCGTAACGCGGCAAACATTATGGCAGAGCGTATTCTTAAAATCGCAAAAGAAAGCAGAAAATAATGCAGAAAATAATGTTGAATAATAAAAATGCGGATTCTGCCACTAAAATCGCGGATTCTTTAAGTGAGAAAATCAGCCTAAACCCACTAAAAGCTGCGTTTGACGATTCAAAAAACGTTTCTTCACTTGGGCGAGTGCATTTTATTGGCATTGGCGGAGCAGGAATGAGCGTTCTTGCAGAAATGCTTCACGAAGAAGGGGTAAAAGTTAGCGGCTGCGATAGAGAAGAAAACGATCATACTAAACGCTTAGAAGAATTAGGTGTTGAAGTAAAAATTGGGCAAAACGCTTCACACGTTGAAAACGCGGATATTCTCGTATACTCAAGCGCAATTAAGCCGAACAATCCAGAAATCGTAGCGGCGTGCGAGCATGGGGTAAAGCTTGTTCACAGAAGCGACATTCTTGCGCTACTGCTCGCATCAAAAACTGGCGTAACGGTTGCGGGAGCTCACGGAAAAACAACAACCAGCTCGCTTCTTGCGCACATACTAAATGTTGAAGGAAAAGAAGAACTTGCGGATCCAAGCTACGCAATCGGAGGCTCAATACAATCCGCAACCGGAGCAGTTATTGACGGCGGTCACGCAGGTAAGGGAAGCGTTATGGTTGCCGAAGCGGACGAATCCGACGGAAGCTTCGAAAAATATCACCCAAGCATATCAATCGTAACAAACGCGGAAGCAGACCACTTAGACCACTACGGATCTAGCGAACGATACCGTGAAGCTTTCGTTGAACACGTAAGTCACGCACTTAAACACGTAATAATTTGCACAGACGACGAAGGCGCTAGAAAAGTGCTTGAAGCAATGCCAGAAAATTCATTACGAACCGCTGTAGCCTACGGAAACGCGGATACTTGGAAGAATTTAGTAAGTGAGCGCGTACAAAACACAGCAATGTTTGCAGCAATCGAGCACGAAAAAGAACAAGCATTTAGTGGGAGAGAAGTATTTACGCTAGTTTTGCCAGAAAATCTTGGAAAAAGCAAAAATCTAGTAAAACTAGAAGTAAGTTTGCTAATTCCAGGATTACACAATGCGCGCAACGCTTCGGCTGCGATTATTGCAGCAGTTTTGCTTGGAATGAGTCCGGAAGATGCGGCGCTAGGTGCGGCAAGTTTTAGGGGAGCATCCAGGAGATTTGATATTCGCGGATGCGTTAATGGAGTAACAGTTGTTGACGATTACGCGCATCACCCAACGGAAATCGAAGCTTTACTACGCGCAGCAAGAAGACGCTACCCGTCCTCCACGCTTAGAGTGCTATTCCAACCGCACTTATTCTCACGCACTCGCGCTTTCGCAAACGAATTTGCGCAAGCTTTGGCGCTCGCAGACGACGTAATCGTTACCGGAATTTTCCCAGCGCGCGAAAAGCAGGAAGATTTTGCAAATATTCATGCGTCAACAATTGTTGAAGCTGCTAAATCTCAAGGAATTAGCGTGCCAGTTGAAGCAGTGGATAATATGCAAGAGGCTGCTTTGAAACTAGCTGCGCGCGCAAAATCTGGAGATGTGCTTCTTACTGTTGGTGCTGGAAGTATTACCGATATGACATCGGTTATGCTAGGTGCATTGTAATCTTATTTGCTAAAGTCGGCTTAATTCAAGAGATTAAAGTTTTCGAAAGGTAACGGTATGGGTAGCGTAAAGCCAAGCAAGTCAGATGACACTGCTGCAAATAAGCCGCATCCGCGAACCATTTCGAGTATTAATATAGCCGGTAGCTCAAGATTTGCTGCAAAAACTCATTTGAAAGCGCGTACCGCAAAATCTGGATTAAAGCCTGAAAAGTCTGCTGGTAAGTCTGCTGGTAAGTCTGCTGGTAAGTCTGCTGGTAAGTCTGCTGGTAAGTCTTACGAAAAATCTACCGGTAAATCTTCTGTAAAGCCTTCAGTAAAACCTTCCGTAAAGCCTTCAGCGAAAACTCATATTCCTAAGCCAAGATCAGCCTCGTCCCTTCGAAAAACGCAACGCAATCGCAATCACGTAGTTAGCCAGCAAACTGTTCAAATGCGCATACCGGAGAATATTTCCGAGCATCGTAAAGAGCATCAAGGCAAATTCGTAGATGCTCGAAGCCTGCCGGGGCTTGATTTTATAAAGAAAGCACTGAATCAAACGTCCGGTTCGCTCGGAATGATAACTCGCCCTCGAATTATCAATTTTAAGGAGCGCATTAAAGAGCGTAAAACCGCGTACCTGCACTTTACGCTTAAGCGACTTATAGCAGTGCTTCTAGCAATTATTGTTATAATTGCAATGGTTTGGGTACTGTTTTTCTCGCCAATATTCCAACTTCAATCGGACGATATTAGCATTTCCGGATCCAATGAGTGGGTAAGTGAGCAACAAATCGCCTCAATCGCTTCAACTCAAGTAAACAAATCCCTATTTTTAGTGTCTTCGCAAGAAGTAATTAATCAGCTTAACAGCATAGCCGGCGTTACCGAAGCAAAAGTTACTAAGGATTTTCCGCACGGTTTGCAAATTACCATTCGTGCGCAACGTCCGGCAGCAATGCTGAAAACTCGCGAAAACAACAGGCTTACAGCCGTGGATGCAAAAGGTCGTGTGCTTAACGCTGTTTCTAATGCAACTATTAACGGCATTCCTGTAATCGAAGTGGGGGATGTGCGGCGAAGCTTAAACAATAGGGCCGTGCTTGAAGCCGTAAAAATCGTAAGTTCTTTGCCTGAATCTTTACGTGTGCGCGTCACTAAAGTTAGCGCAAAGACGCAGGATTCTGTAGAAACTGAGCTTGGCGGAGTAAAACGGACTATTGTTTGGGGGGATTCTTCGCAGCTTGAGTTAAAAAAGGCGATTGTTGCTAAAATTATTGACGATCCAAGCAAAATTGGCAATAGGCATCGTTTAGACGTTTCCGCTCCTGTGAGGCCGATTCTAAAGTAACGAAAGTGCGAAAGAGCTTAAGTGCGTTACTTAAGTGCGAAAGTGCGAAAGTGCGAAAGTGCGAAAGTGCGAAAGTGCGAAAGTGCG
>CAMYED010000021.1 GCA_947254595.1 uncultured Gardnerella sp.
CTTAATATCAGTACGTTTTGGCATAGTAAATTTCTCTTTCCGTAAATCTTAAAATCTTACTTGCTTTTTCGAGTATTACTTGCTTTTTCGAGCGTTTTCGCGCATCAATTCCACAAAGCGGTCAAACAGATAGGAAGCGTCGTGCGGGCCTGCTGCAGCTTCCGGATGATATTGCACCGAGAATGCTGGAATATCAAGGCATTGTAAGCCTTCTACAACATTGTCGTTCAAGTCAATATGCGAAACCATTACGCGACCAAAGTGGCCGTTTTCGTAAGGAGATTGAACAGGGCCGTCAAGAGGAGCGTCCACTGCGAAGCCATGATTGTGAGCCGTAACTTCCACTTTTCCTGTTGTAACGTCTTTTACAGGCTGATTAATACCGCGGTGACCAAACTTCAGCTTGTAAGTTCCAAAGCCGAGAGCGCGACCAAGCAACTGGTTTCCAAAGCAGATTCCAAAGAACGGGTATCCTGCGTCCAAAACTTTGCGTAAAAGCTCAACTTCGCGATTTGCTTGAGCAGGGTCTCCTGGACCATTCGAGAAGAATACGCCGCTCGCGTTAAGCGCTTGCAGCGATTCAAAGCTGATTGAGGAGCTTACAACGTGCACGCGGCAGCCGCGCTCAGCCAAACGGTGAGGAGTCATAGCTTTAATACCAAAGTCAACTGCTACAACCGTGTAAAGCGGATCTTTTCCTTCAAAATCTCCGCAAGGCTCAATCGTGTAAGTTTCTTTAGTACTAACTTCGTCCGTTAGACGCAAGCCCTGCATTTGAGGAGTCTGCTTAATTTCGTCAACGAAAGAAGCAACGGTACGAAAAGCCCCGGTTGACGAATCAACCAGGGCCTTATTAGAAAAAATGCCGGCACGCATAACGCCTACCGAGCGTAAATGACGTACCAGCTTTCGAGTATCAATACCACTAATGCCAACGATACCTTGCTTTTGTAAATCGTCTTCCAAGGAACCTTCAGCTCGCCAATTGCTAACTACTGGGCTTGGCTCCTTAACCACGTAACCCGCAACCCAAATGCGATTAGATTCAGGATCTTCGTGGTTCATTCCCGTATTACCTATGTGTGGGAATGTTTGAACTACGATTTGTTGATCATAACTTGGATCAGTTAATGTTTCTTGATAACCAGTCATGCCCGTGGAGAACACAATCTCAGCGCGCGTAGAACCTTGCGCACCAAAAGGCTTACCAACGTAAACCTGACCATCCTCCAACACCAATACTGCATCATCACTGCCGAATCCGGCAAAGGTGTCGTTGTAATCCACCTTAACCCCCTTATGGCTTTAGGATATTCGTGGCAAGTTTACTCAGGTTGGCGGACGGGCGACGCGCCGCGCGATAAGTTATTGCGCGTTATGTGTTCTTGCGTACCGTCTATGAGTTTTGTAACTGATTTAGTTTTTTGGTTTTGACGAGGCTGGAAAATTTGTGTTTGCGCACGTCCCGTCCTTCGGGCGCTCTGGCTGCTAAAGGCGTTTAATGTGTTCGCCTTTCTTCAAGAATGTAGCTTCTCAGTCCTCTTTTAGTGCTGAACACAATTTTTCCAGCCTCTCAACACATTAACCAACAACACAAAACTCATAGACTAGTGCAAAAAGTTACGCAACGTGCGTGGAATAGCACAATAACTTACACTTTGTCTTGTAATTGGTAGGAATGTGTTTAGTGTGGCGTAAGCAGAGCATTAGTGCTAGTGTTATCCAATCAACAGAAATCGACGGAAGCATAGCACAACTGCAAAGCTTCTTACTCGGCAACAGCGTCGTCGGCAGCAGCTTCTTGAGAATCGCTAGTGTTTTCCGCAGTTTCTTCTTGAGATTCGCCGTTAAACTTTGCCAAGCAAGCGTCTTTGTCTGCCATAATCGCGCTTAGAAGTCCGTGAATAAACGCAATTGCGTCGTCGTCGCTATACATTTTTGCGAGCGCAATCGCCTCGTCAATCGCAACCTTGTCTGGAATTTCCTCGTTAAGAAGCATTTCCCAAACTGCAATTCGTAAAATATTGCGATCAATAACGGCCATTCTTCCAACTTTCCAGCCGGTTGAATAGCGGTTCAAAGTCTTGTCAATTCTGTTGCGTCGCTCTCCTACGCCGCGAACAATTTCAATAGCGTATTCCGGGAGCGGAGTTTGAGCGCCTGGCTCTTTGACGCGCTCCTCGAGCAAGGAAAGAATATTCTGATTCTTTTCATCCGCCTCATACAGCGTATTCAAAGCCCTTTTACGAGCGGTGGAACGTGCCATAATAACGCCCTTCTTTTAACGTACTAAAAATTGCGCGACCCAGCAGCGAATAGTCGCCACCGGGTCACACTATAAAAATTATTTTGGAATTAATTAACTAATTATAATTAATTGTAACTAATTGTAACTAATTTAATTAGATAATTATTCTTTAGTTTTCGCGACCAAGGTAAGAGCCGTCACGAGTGTCAACCTTCACCTTTTCGCCTTCACCAACGAAGAGTGGAACCTGGATTTCAGCACCGGTTTCCACTGTTGCAGGCTTAGTACCAGCATTAGAACGGTTGCCCTGCAAGCCTGGCTCAGTGTGCGTAATTGTCAAAATTACGGAAGCTGGAAGCTCAACGCTCAAAGGAGTGCCGTCATGGAAGCTTACGATGCAGTCGGTGCCTTCAAGCAAATACTTGCTCTGCTCGCCAACCAAAACCTTAGGAATATAAACCTGGTCGTAAGTGGTCATATCCATAAAGACGAAGTTGTCGCCATCTTCGTAGGAATACTGCAACGTGCGGTTATCAACGGTCTCGAACTCCATCTTCATGCCGGCGTTAAAAGTCTTGTCGACAATCTTGCCCGAGAGCACGTTCTTAATGGTGGTGCGCACAAAAGCAGGACCCTTGCCTGGCTTCACGTGCTGGAACTTAACGACGGTCCAAAGCTGACCGTCAAGGTTCAAAACCGATCCATTCTTAATATCATTGGTAGTCTGTGCCACGAGTTACCCGTTTCTTTCGCTAATAAAGCTGCAATTTACGCAGCTTAAGAAATAAACCTTGCTTATTATGCCACAAAGCGTCAACTAATTAAAATAACAACACATATTTAGTGCATTTAGCATATTATTTGCTATTCTAACTATTCTTCTAATTGTTATTCTTCGAAGACTCTGGGTTTTGACTGCGTCCCATTGGAATATAACCTCCTTGATCATCCTTAGGATGCGGGGCATTAAGAGGATACCCATTGCCGTCAAGTTTTGTAAAATTTTCACTAAACTTTTTAATTTTCTCCAAATAACCTTTAAGAGCATTTCGCAAATCTGTAACACACTTATTTAATTCATTACTATTATTATTGCTTTTAATAAGAGCTTTTCCTGCAGCATCAACAACTTTTTTTAATTCGGCTTTAGCTGCACCAAAAATAGGAACATTCTTAGTTTTATCTATAAGCTCTTGACCTTTTCTGACTAATTCTAATAACTTATTAGAAACTTCTTCCCTACCTGTTTTCAAAGCTTTCTTAGCAGACGTTAAAAGAGTGTCTCTATTTTTATTGAAAGAGTCGATTTTATCTAAAAGATTATTTTCTACAGATGAAGAATTACCAGAATCATCTTTAACAACACAATTAGGTATTTTTTCTTTAGAATGCGATTTTGCGTCTTTTAATGATGATTCAAAATATTCAAATGCTTTTTTAGTTTCATTTGAGTACGAGCTGAGTCCACTTGTTTTAATACTGGTAGCACTAATAACGTCATCATCCGAAAGAGCTTTTACGAGACTTTTTTGAGCATTAAGTGCTTTTTCTTGCAATTTAACACAAATTTTAGAGGGAGCAGAAACACTATTATTCGGATTATTTTTATTAGTGGTTATTAAGAATAAAGTTGAAACTACGATTGCAACTACTATAATTGCAACCGAAATTGCAGCAATAGTTATTTTGCTATTTTTGGAAACAGAACTACTTTGCTCTCTCATAATCAGTCATTCCACCATCTAAAAAGTAACTAAATAGACTTTAATTAGCAAATAGAATTAGCCGCTAGTTTAAGATCTATTTATAAAATACGAATTTTATAAATTTTATCATTTAAACTATTCACGCACCATATTCTCGCAAATAATTTTCAGCACGAGCAGCTAAATTCTCATCCATAACTGGCTTTCCGTCGTCACCTTTAATACGCTCAGCTGCTGCGAAAATTTCACGCACGTTTGCAATCGGCAAAACCGGGAATCCAAACTCCTGCTCTACTGCTTTTACTGCGGAAAGCTCGCTATCTTTTGTGCGCTCCATTCTATCTACTGCCAAAATCAAGCCAACAACTTGCACATTTGCTTCCGCTTTAAGTTTCGGCAAAGTTTCGCGAACTGCAGTTCCAGCGGTCATAACGTCGTCAACAAGCAGCACTTTCATGCCGTCTTTTAGCGGCTTTCCAACCATAATTCCGCCGTCGCCGTGATCCTTTCGCTCTTTGCGGTCGAAAGTAAAGCCGACTGGCATATTGTGATTATTCGTTAAAGCCATTGCCGTAGAAACAGCCAACGGAATGCCCTTATAAGCAGGGCCGAAAACAGTGTCGATATCTTGCGGAAGTTTTCCATCTTCTATTGCAGACATCACGCGCTCGGCGTAGTATGCGCCTAGATTTGCGATTTTCATGCCGTCGTCAAAAGCGCCCGCGTTAATAAAATAAGGCGATTTGCGGCCAGATTTCAGCGTAAAGTCGCCAAATTTAAGCGCGCCTGAATCGAGCAAAAACTTTGTAAAACGTTCGTCTAATTCTGCCATTTTCTTCTCTCTTTCTTTTGAGTATTTTTATTTTTGATTGATATTTTAAGATTTTATTTGCGATTTTATTCGCGCTTCAGCGCCAAGTTTTACCTTCAGCAAGCAAAGAAGCAAGCTTTGGGCGAGAATCAAGCAAATCGTCAAGCTCGCGCGCAATACGAATAGGAGCAGTAGGGTCCACCAAAGCGGCCGCACCAACTTCTACAGCATTCGCACCAGCATACAAGTATTCCAAAGCTTTTTCGCCAGAATCAATGCCACCAATACCAATAATCGGAATATCTGGCATAGCTTGGCGCACTCTCCACACGAATCCAAGTCCAATCGGGAAAATCGCAGGGCCAGAAACGCCGCCCGTACGGTTTGCAATAATCGGCTCGCCCGTGCGAATATCAATTCGCAAACCAACCAGCGTGTTAATCATGCTTAAAGCGTCCGCTCCAGCATCAACCGCAGCTTTGCAAATCGACACAATATCCGTCACGTTTGGCGTCATTTTTACAATCATTGGCTTATCTGTCATTGCGCGAAGTCGCTTAATTAAGCGGTGCAATGCCACAGGATCCGTGCCAACGCTCATTCCGCCGTGAGTTACGTTCGGGCAGCTTACGTTAATTTCAAGCATATCTGCAGAAGAATCCGCAAGCTTTTCAACAACTTGCGCATAATCGTCGTCACTGTGGCCAGCAACATTAGTAATAACAAGAGCCCCCATGGACTTTAGTTTCGGCAGCTCGTCAATAAGATAATGGTCAACGCCCGGATTTTGCAAGCCGACTGCGTTTACCATTCCGGAAGGAGATTCTGCAGTGCGCGGAGAAGGATTTCCTTCCCAAGGAACTGGGGAAACGCCTTTTGTGCAGATTGCACCAAGCTGACTTACATCGTAAAAACGTCGGCAGGCTGCAAGCTGGAAAGTTCCGGAAGCGGTTCCAACCATGTTCTTCCACTTAACGCCCGCAACTTGAGTTGGGTGCTTCCACACGTGGCTTGTGTCAAAGCCTAAAGTTTCGGCGGAATTTTTTGCGGAATTCGCGCTATTTACAGCATTATTTACAGCATTATTTACAGCACTCATATTTTTTACTCCCAACCCAAACGATTCGCATCAAAAACTGGACCGTCGTTACAAACTTTTAGTCTTCCTTCCAAAGTATCAACCACGCAAGCAACGCAAGTTCCATAACCGCATCCCATGCGCGCCTCAAGGCTTAGCTGGCATTTAACACCGCGATCATGCGCCCAGTGCGCTACGGCTTTCATCATCGGCAATGGTCCGCAAGACAAAATAACAGTTGGCAAATCGTCGCCAAAATCAAATTGCTTATTCTGCTCAAGCTCATCAAGCAGCGTAATAACAGTGCCTTCAGCGTTAGTAATACTGTGTACGTCTGAAATATATTCCTTCATTAAGTCGTCTGCAAAACGCTTACTACGGTAGCCGAGCACTGCTGTTACGCTAGAATCCTTGCGCTCGCTTAAAGCTTGAGCTGCGCAAATAATAGGCGGCACACCCAATCCTCCGCTAACTAGCACGTAATGCGCAGGCGAATCAATATTAAAGCCCAATCCCAAAGGCCCAAGAGCGTCAACAGTGCTTCCAGGCTTAAGCTCGGCAAACTTCGCAGTGCCCTTTCCTATTACCGCAAAAATAAGCGTAAAAGTATCTCCCTCAACGCTTGCAACACCAAAAGGACGAGGAAGCATTGCGGTTGGATCCGGCGAATACAAGTTCACAAATTGCGCAGGAGTGGCGCGTTTAGCAATCTCCGCATCTCGCAAAGTTAAGCGGTAAACGCCTTCATCAAGCTGCTCATTATTAAGCACTTCTACAGCTCTACGCCCCCAAAGACGCGAATATTTTGCGCTGTTGCTTTCGTCTGCAGAGCTTGATCCGGAAGAGTCAAAAACGTCTTCACGTAACGTAAATATGGCGTTTCCATTGGCTTTTCGCGTTGGAATAAACATGCCATCACTCATGTGGTTTCCCCTACCCTTGTATGTGTTGTACCGTTGCGTTTTTGTCTTACTTATTTTTTAGTTTTTAAGTTTTGATTTTAAGTTTTATTCATTTATTTTTTATTTTTAGTTATACATTTTAGCGATACAATGCATTTTAGCGATAAGCTGCATTCTATCGATACACTGCATTTCTTAAGTCGTCGCGCATATTTTTAGCAGCAACAGCTGCAGATTCGCTTACAATATCAAGAATATTATCGAGAGACATATTTCCTTGATTTTTCGCATAATCTTCAGACTTTTGCCACGCGCCAATAATACCGCGAGAAGAATTAACAATAGCTCCTTCACCATTCGCATCAAACATTCCAGCAACATCTTTAGCAGTGCCACCTTGAGCGCCGTAGCCCGGAACTAGGAAGAAAGTGTGCGGCATAAGCTCACGCAAACGCTTTCCTTCTTCCGGATGCGTGGCGCCAACCACAGCTCCAACATTCGAATAGCCGCGCTTCCCAACGTGTGGCGCACCCCAGCTTTCAATCAAGTCAGCCATATTCTCGTACACTGGCCTACCGTCTTGCAAAATAAGCTCCTGAAGCTCTTTGCTTGAAGGATTTGACGTGCGAAGCAGCACAAAAATGCTTTTATTATGCGCAACTGCTTCGTCAATAAAAGGATTTACACCATCCGAACCCATATAAGGGTTTACTGTAAGCGAATCTTCGTGCCAAACGTCCAAATTTTTATAGCTTTTTAGAAGATTTTCAAGAGATTGCGGAAGAGCGTTACTTTTAGTTTGGTTAGCTTTGTCGTCTTCAAGATATGCTGAGAGATTAGCAAAACCGCTTAAATGAGCCGCATACTGGCCTGCAGTCGAGCCAATATCTCCGCGCTTTGCATCCCCAATTACCAGCAAACCCTGCGATTTTGCGTATTCGCAAGTCATTGCGTACGTGTCCATTCCAGCAGGGCCTAGAGCTTCATACATTGCGATTTGCGGCTTTACAGCCGGCACAATATCTGCAACTGCGTCAATAATCGCGCGATTAAACTCAAAATAAGCCGTAGCTAAAAGAGTTGGCAGCGCATCTTCGCTATCTACTTCTTGCAAAACTTCGTCAGCAAGAGAAGCAATAATTTCCGCCGGAACAATCCCAGGTTTAGGATCCAATCCCACAACGCTAGGATTCTGCTTAGCTGCAATCGCTTCAATTAATTCGTCCATTTACTACCAACCTAAATTATTATTTCAATCACAGTTTTGAAAAACTTCAATCACATTCTCGAGAACGCAATTTCCGAACCAATAATCGTCGCAACCGGCCTGCCTGTAAGCTGCCAGCCGTCAAAAGGAGTGTTTCGAGCTTTAGAATGGAAGGAATTTGCGTCAACCGTCCACTTTTCTCGCATATTAATCAGCACTAAATCAACGTTTTCAGGATGCTCAGTAATATTTAAGCGCAACGTTCGCTTATTTGCGCAGCGCGAAGAAACGTTAAGCAAAGCCGCAATATCCGTAGGTCTTCTGCTCATCAATTGCATTGGATTTACCGACATTAATTCGATTAAATGCTTGTCATCCGTGTACCCTGCATCAACCAAAACTTTTCTGCACACGCCGTACGCACATTCAAGACCAATAATTCCGTTAGGTGCGCTCGCAAAATCTCCCGACTTTTCCTCAGTAGTATGAGGAGCGTGATCAGTTGCAATCATGTCGATTGTGCCATCCGCAATAGCTGCAAGAGTTGCTTGACGATCCGCTTTAGAACGAAGCGGCGGATTCATTTTTGCCATCGCACCGTACTTCAGCACATCCTCGTCACACAAAGCAACGTAGTGCGGAGCTGTTTCGCAAGTAATTGGCAAGCCTTCTTTTTTCGCTTTACGAATCGCTTCAAAAGCTGCAGCCGTGCTCACATGCTGGAAGTGCACGTGCACTCCCGTTTCTTTGGCAGCGTCAATATCTCGCTGAACGATTGCAAGCTCTGTTGAAGCTGGGATTCCGCCAACACCAAGCATTTTCGCAACCGGACCATCGTTTACAGCTCCAGTATTATGGTGCTCGCAATGCTCAACGAAAGGTAAGCCGGTTTGTTTTGCCATCGCCAACACATCTCGCAAAATAGGCTCCGGCACTGCAGAACCGTCGTCGCTTATAGCGGTGATTGGATGCTTTTTCATTGGGGACGTTTTTTCTGCGTCGTCAATTCCAGCAACATACTTTTTCCAGTTTTCAATATTGCTTGGGCTTAAACCTTTACGCCCTAAAGATGCGCAAACGCTTAAATCGTAGCGAACAGGCAATTTTACGCCGTAAATGCAACCGTAACGCTGCAAATAGTCGATTACGTTTTCTACATCGAAAGGAGCATCATCCCAAGGCTCGCCGTCAAGAGCCGGAATAGTATTCGGCATAATCAAAACTTGCGTGTAACCGCCGGCAGCAGCAGCCTCACTGCCAGTCATCATAGTTTCTTTTTTGGTTTGACCAGGATCCCTAAAATGTACGTGCGGATCTGCAAAACCAGGAGCAACAACCAAGTCACTTGCATCAATATCGCCAGTAACGCGCGCATTCGGCTCTATAAGAGCATCCTGACGAACGCCATCAACAACAAGATCGATTCGTTCGCCAGTATCCCACACAGAGATATTGCGCAAAGTTAAGATGCCAGCTTCGTTCATATCACTCCTAGTTTTGCGTAAATTAAATTATTGCGTAACTTACTATGTAAATTAACTTACTGCGTAAATTAACTTACTGCGTAAATTTTTACTATTTAATTATTGTAATAAATTTTACTGCACTACACTTTTAGGCACGCGCTTCTTCGTCACAATACATGCAGCGATATTCGTGCCTGTTGGAATCAGCTTTGTAGAACTTGCGTTTAAGAGTCAGCTCACTGTTAGTTATGCAGCGCGGATTCGGGCAAGTAAGATTCTCAGGAGCATTCTCATCGGTTGTGTGCACGCGAGGATCCGCTAAGGAAATGCCGTGAGAATCAACCGCTTGCAACTCGTCTTCCGGAACGTTCACAAAATCGGTTGGCTCATAGCCACAAAGCTCATCTCCAAGAAGTGAACTTTCCAAAGCCATGCGCATAAGCATACCGTTTTTAACCTGCTCAAAGTATGCTGCGCGTGGGTCGTCGTCAACATCAACAGCAATCTCATTAATACGCGGAAGCGGATGAAGCACTGCAGTATTAGGCTTTGCCTGTTGCAATTTTTCTTCCGTCAAAATGTACGTGTCACGAAGACGCAAGTACTGCTCGCGATCCGTAAAACGTTCCTCTTGCACGCGAGTCATATAAAGCACGTCCAAGCTGCCAATCACTTCCATCAAATCGCGAGTTTCTTCGTAAGTGCAAGAAGGAGTGTCCTCAATTCGGTCAATTACATACTGCGGAGTTTTAAGCTCATCCGGACTAATAAGCACAAAATGAACGTTACCAAAGCGGCACAAAGTCTCAATAAGCGAATGAACAGTGCGTCCGTAAGTTAAGTCTCCGCACAATCCAACAGTAAGGTTATTAAGTCTGCCGAAACGCGCAAGAATCGTAGCCAAATCTGCAAGAGTTTGCGTAGGATGCATGTGGCCGCCGTCGCCCGCGTTAATAATAGGAGTGCTCACAGCCTGCGTTGCAACAAAAGCAGCACCCTCCTTCGGGTGGCGCATTGCAACAATGTCAACATAATTCGACACAACTTTCAAAGTATCGTTTACAGTTTCGCCCTTGCTTGCGCTAGAAAGTTGCGCGCCTGCAAAGCCGATTACTTTTCCACCCAAACGCAGCATTGCCGTTTCGAAACTTAAGCGAGTGCGCGTGCTCGGCTCATAAAAAAGAGTGGCCAACACTCTGCCATCGCAAGTGTGGGCCACTTCTTTACGGTGCGAATCAATGTATCGCGCTTTGTCTAAAAGCATTCGTATTTGAGCTGTGGAAATATCGTCCAAAGTAACAACGCTTTTGCCTGCTAACGATTGAGCAATTGCGTCACGAGAAAAAGTTTGGTGCAAAGAATTAGAAACGCTGGAATTAGAAGATTTAACTGCGTTCGTCATAATAAATACCGCTTACCTTTCGCTAGTTGGCAAGACGGCCGCGACCACACGCGACCTACGCAATATTACTGATTAGCTTTGACGAATCCCCCACCCCCGGAGTGGCGGCATACTAGTATTAACTACATCAAAATTAGCGGCCGTAGAAAAGACGAGACATGACCTCGCGGCACTGACGCATCGTAGCAAGAATATCATTTTCAAAAACACGGCCCTGGTTCGGCTCGTAGCCAAGATAAGTTGCGATACCGCCCAAAGAATACGAATCCGTAGGAATCACATCCGCACGCTCCAACGAGCCAGACCACAAAAAATTAGCATTGCGCACCGCAGAACACATACGCCAGCAGCGCTCCAAAATTTTAGCATCATCCTCATCAATCAAATGCTCAGACTGCAACGCTTTCAAAGCTTGCATCGTACCAACAACGCGCAAAGACTCGTAAGTGCCAGCATACTGCAATTGCAAAAGCTGAACAGTCCACTCAACGTCGCTTAAGCCGCCGCGTCCAAGCTTCAAATGCCTGTCTCTACTAACTCCCCTAGGCAAACGCTCCGCTTCCATACGCGCCTTAAGCTTACGAATTTCGGAAAGTTGCGACTCACTAAGAGGATTTTTTGCGTAACGCAAGTCGTTCACAACGCCATCAAGTAGCGCATCCGCCAACTCTTTAGAACCTGCAGCAAAACGCGCGCGAAGCAACGCCTGATACTCCCACGTACTCGCCCAATTACGATAATACTTTTCACAAGACTCCAGCGAACGCACAAGCGGACCATCCTTACCCTCCGGACGCAAATCCAAATCAACCATGATTTTTGGCTCAAGAGTAAGAGAACCCTGCAAAATATTGCGCAAAATATCTACGGTTGTTTGCGCAAAACGATGCGCCGCATCTAAATCACAATCTTCACCAACCGGCTTGTAAATCACCATTATGTCCGCGTCCGAGCAGAAGTTTACTTCCCTACCGCCGTAACGACCAAGCGCAATAATCGCAATTTCTGCTTGAGGAACGCTGAAATTCATTCGCAAAACAGCCTCGCGCATAGACCACTGCAAAGCCGCGTCTAAAACAGCGTCAAAAACGTCACTCATAGCGCGCATAGAAGTATCGTCGTCAATAAGACCACACATCCAAGCTAAAGCAACGCGCTCAATTTCCTGCCGGCGAAGCGCGCGCAAAGACTGCGCAAAATCCGCAATATTACTAGCATAACGAGCAACCATTGCGCTAGTTTGCATATCAAGACTTGCTCTATCGCGCGCAGATAGCGCTTCGTCGTCACCAAGCCAAGTAATAGACTGCATCGACTGCATCATAGCGTCGCCAAGATAGCGCGAATCCGCCAAAACGTGGCAAAGACGCTGAGCTGCAGAAGGAGAATCACGCAAAAAACCAAGATACGTATTCTTACCGCCAAAACGCTCCGCAAGACGCCGCCACGCAAGCAAACCCATATCCGGATTCTGGCCGTCACCAAGCCACTTCAACACTGCCGGAAGCAGAATCCTGTGAATTTTAGCAGCCCTAGAAAGCCCCTCCGTAAGCGCTTCAACATGCAACTGCGCGGCGCGAGCATCCGCAAAACCAATAGACGCAAAGCGCGCGCGAGCAGCCTCCGGCGAAAGCACAATAGGATCCGCATCCGTTTGCGCATTAATCGGAAGCATAGGGCGATAGTAAATATCCTTATGCAAATGACGAATCTCACGACGAGCTTTA
Source organism: uncultured Gardnerella sp. (assembly GCA_947254595.1). Classification (GTDB taxonomy): domain Bacteria; phylum Actinomycetota; class Actinomycetes; order Actinomycetales; family Bifidobacteriaceae; genus Bifidobacterium. Next base: position 12,548 of record CAMYED010000021.1, read on the forward strand.
TCAAAACGCGCAACCAACTCCTCCGGACGAAGACGAACAGCACGCGCAAGCCTACGAATCTGATCATTATTATTAAGCTGCTCAGCAGAAATTGCTCGCGCACGATCCAAACCGCCGTTACCCTGCGCACCCAAATCAGGAAAAAGATGCGTACGATGCATACTCCACATTTGCTGACGATGCTCAAGCACACGCTCAAAACGGTAATGCTCCGCCAAAATCGCCGCCTGCGACCTAGAAACGTAGCCGCCCTGAGCCAACGCCTGCAACGCGCAAAGAGTACACCTTTCACGCAACGACAAATCCTCACTACCATGCACAAGCTGCAACATTTGCACAGTAAACTCAACATCCCGCAAACCGCCGCGACCAAGCTTCATATCCAAATCGCGCTGCGAAACAGGAATAAGCGACTCAACGCGCTGACGCATATTCTGACAGTCAGCAACAAAATGCTCACGACCAGAAGCCTTCCAAATAAGCGGCTCAACCATATCGCGGTAATCTTTCCCAAGAGCCTCATCCCCAGCCGCAGGACGCGACTTCAAAAGAGCCTGAAACTCCCAGCTACTCGCCCACTTTTCATAATATTCGCGGTGAGATTCAAGCCGCCGCACAAGCGGACCATCCTTACCTTCCGGCCTGAGCGCAGTATCAATCTGCCAAAGAGGAGGCTCCGAAGAACCAGCAACCGCCGACTGACACACTTTTTGCAAAACCATCGCAATAGAAGCACCAACCCGAAGCACAGAATCCTGATTCTGCTTGTTACTAGAATCCGCAGGCTCCACAACATAAATCAAATCAATATCCGAAACGTAATTAATTTCCTGCGCACCAAGCTTACCCATCGCAATAATCGCAAACCTACACGCGGAAGAACCAGTAACCTGGCCGCGAGCAATCGCCAAAGCCGCCTCCAAAGCAGCATCCGCAGCGTCGGAAAGCTTACGACTAATATCAGGCTGCACCTCAACAGGGTCAGCGCTAGACAAATCAGCCGCCATAATCGCAGCAACATGCTCACGATAGCGCGCGCGGAGAGCAGAAACCGCTTGCGCAAATCCGAGCGAAGTAAGCGGAATAGTGTACGACTCGTTTTTTTCGGAAGAAACTACCGTAGCGCTATAAGCTTGTATTGCGCAAAGAAAGTCTTTTACGCGTTCTTCGCGCGTCATTGCAAAAAGATGATTCGGGTCATTTGCAGCAGCTTTTATAAGATTAGGTCTTGTGCGCATAAGCATTGCCAACGCGTTAGAAGCACCCAAAACTTGCATCAGGCTTGTCAACGCTCCGGACACTTGCGAATTTGAAGCTGCAATATTATTTATTATTTCCGGATACGCTTCACTTAAATCTTGCAACGCAAAAACCGCTGAGTCCGGGTCTTCCACAGTAAGCGCGCTTCTAAGTAACGCCTCAAACGAAACTGCATTACAATTTTCGCGTATGCGCTTTATTGCAGATCGCGCAGAATCCGGGCGCGCAAAGCCGGCTTTTATAAGACTTCTTGAGGTGAGTGCGAAAGAGGTTGTGCTGCTTTCGTTGCAGTTGATTTCAGCAGTTGCACTATCTGTTTTATTCGCACTTTCCATACCGCAACTTTACAATGCGGTGGTGTACAAGGCTGCGCGACGGCATTGCCTTTACATGCATGTACAGTCAATGCCGATTTCCAGCTAGATTCCAACATTTTCGTTACACGACTGTACAGTTAATGCCGATTTTCAGCTAGATTCCAACATTTTCGTTACAGCGTTGTAAAGCGATTGCCGATTTTTGTAGAATGCGTACGAAAAATCCCTCGCTATTGTCGCGAGGATAATAGCGAGGGATTAGTTAGTTGCGCACGAGGTTAGTCGTTGCACACGACGTTACTCATTAGAGTGCTTGCGGCGGCGAGATGCCACACCTGCAATACCGAGGCCGGCGAAGATTGCAGAAAGTCCTGCGAACAAGCCGGTTGACGCACCCGTCTTAGCGAGCTTCGTACCAGACGCACCATTCAAACTATTCTGCAATGCAGCCTTAGCGTTCTGAAGCTTACGCAACGCCGCATCAACCTGAGCTTGAGTTGCGTTCGGGTCGTTAAGCACGCGCTTAGCTTCAGCCAAAGCCTGCCTGTAGGCCGCAGCCTCTGCAGTGTTTGCATTAGTTTCTACAGCATTATTGACTTCGATTTGCAAAGCAGTCTTGTCAACTAATGCACTCTGAGAATCAGCACCGTTTACAAAACCAGTTCCTTCGCCGAAACCACTGCCGTTGCCGTTACCGTTACCATTGCCGTTACCGTTACCAAAGCCTCCGAACTTAGAAATACGCTTCTTGGCATCCTGAAGCTTCTTCAAAGCAGCATCAACCTGAGCTTGGGTTGCGTTCGGGTCGTTAAGCACGCGCTTTGCTTCAGCCAAGGCATCCTCGTAAGCCTCAACATCGTCGCGGTTGCCAATAATGAAGTACAAAGACCTGCGGAAGTTAGCGTCATCATCAGCCTCGGCTTGCAACCCTGACTTATCAGTCTTATTAGAATCAGCAAGCTTAGCCTTAGCTTCCTGAAGCTTCTTCAAAGCAGCGTCAACCTGAGCCTGTGTTGCGTTCGGGTCGTTAAGCACGCGGTTAGCTTCGTCAAGAGCCTTCTTGTAATCTTCAAGGGCCTGCTTAGAAGCTTCGTCACCATTTGCTTGAGCGTTTACATACTCAGGAGAGTTGGTGAAGTCGCCGTTCGCATTCGCTTCCTTACGCAAATCAGACTTATCCGTACCGTAGTTGTCAGAAAGCTTAGACTTAGCATCCTTAAGACGCTTCAAAGCCGCGTCAACTGCGTCCTGACTTGCGTTCTCGTCGCCAAGTACGGAATTAGCTTCGTCGAGAGCCTTCTTATACTCATCCAAAGCCTGCTTAGAAGCTTCGTCACCCTTAGCCTGCGCATTTACATACTCAGGAGAGTTGGTGAAGTCGCCGTCCGCCTCTCGGCGCAACTCAGACTTGTTCGTGCTGTAGTCTTTCTCGATTTTCTTCTTGGCATCTTGTAAGGCCTTTAGAGCATCGTCAACTTCTTGCTGAGTTGGGATTCCCTTTTCTCCAGGATTTGGCTTACCATTCCCATCGAACTTTTTAAGCAAAGTCCTAGCCTTCTTCAACGCTTCTTTATAAGCAGTGACGTCAGCATTATCCTTCTTAGAATCAGCATTCTTGAACTCGGTGGAATCCTCAAACTTTGTATCCGTTGAAGGTGTTGTCGATGAGCCTGGAGTGGAGTTTTCATCCTTAGACTTCGCAACCTCAGTCTTCAAATCGTCGACTTTGGTCTTGTAGTTGTCAGTAATCTGCTTCTTAGCTTGCTTCAAGGCATCAAGCGCATCATTAATCTGCTTTTGCGTTGGGCGTTCGCTAAGTGTAGCCGAATCCTTCTTGGAAAGTAAATCACGAGCAGCCTTGAGTGCCTTCTTATAGGCATCGACATCATCATTATCCTTGTTACCTTCGCCCTTCTTGGCGTCGGCGTTCTTGAACTCTGGAGAGTCCTCGAACGATCCAGCAGTTGCCTGAGCAGCACCGTCTGCAGTAGACTTCTGAGCCTCTTTCTCAAGATCAGTAGTAACGGTCTTGTAGTTGTCCTCAAGCTTCTTGCGTGCTTTGTCGAGCTCTGTCAAAGCCTCGTCAATCTGCTTCTGAGTTGGCTGAGCATCCAAAGGCGTCTTATTGTCAGGGTCTGCCTTCTTAAGCAAATCCTGAGCTTCAGCTAACGCTTTGTCGTATGCCTTCTTAGCTGCGGCGGCGTTCTTGTTCTTGGTGTCATCAGGAACAAGCTTGCCGTTTTCTTCCTTCATGAAGTGAGGGTCAGACGCATTGCGGTATGCGTCGGAAGTAACAGTACCTTCGGTAGCTTTCTCAGTATCACTGGCCTCTTTACCGTGCTTGTTAGCGCTTTCTTGGAGCTTAGATACATCGGTCTTATACGTGTCAAGAGCCGTGCGAGCATCGTCAAGCTTCTTCAATGCATCATTAACTTCCTTCTGCGTTGCGTCAGGCTTGACCATCAACTCTTTAGCAGCCTTCAAAGCTTCGTCGTAAGCAGTCTTTGCAGCAGATGCTTGACCGTTCTTATTAGTATCAGCTTGGCCACTTTCATTCTTATAGTCAGGATGCGACGCGTTCTTAAACGCAGGGTTTTGATGCGTGGCCGCGTCCTCGTTAACAGACTTAAGCAAATCGTCAGTCTTGGTTGCAAACTTGTTCAAATCTGCAATAGCATCGTTCATTTCCTTAAGGATTGAGGTAATATCCCTATCCAGAGGCTCGCCTTGCGCATGTGCCTGAATATTCTTCAATGCATCTGCATTAGTAACATCAATATTCTTTTCAGGAGGATTAGAAGTTGGGATTTCTGTATCACCTTGCTTATCCTTAGGCATATTTTTATTAAGCGCCTGGTGTAGCTTCGTTACAGCATCTTCATACTTCTTCTTAGCAGCCTTTGCCTCTGCACTTGCATCCTTATCAGATACGTTCGTATACGCTGGGCTGTGTTGTATGGCAATATCGTTAAACACAGCTGCCGAAAGCCTGCTGG
>CAMYED010000022.1 GCA_947254595.1 uncultured Gardnerella sp.
TTTCTGGGTCAGTCAACTCCATTGGCACTACGCGCTCAAGGTTGTACCACTTGTGATAGCTTGCAGCCAGATCCTCAAGATAATGCGCAACGCGGTGAGGAGCACGCAAGTCGCCAGCTTGTGCAAGAGCTGCAGGCCATTGCGCCAAAGCAGCCAGCACTTCGCCGTCAGCCTCTGTGTTAAGCAAGCTTAAATCAGCGCCATCTTGCGTAATTCCAGCGTCCGCTGCGTTTCTAGCAACGTTGCAGCTGCGCGCGTGAGCATATTGCACGTAGTACACAGGATTATCGTTGCTGTGAGAAGCGAGCAAATCCAAATCAATATCAACGCTTGTGTTGTAGTCGGTGCGAGCAAGCGAATAGCGCGAAGCGTCAACACCAATTGCATCAACTAAATCGTCAATCGTAATAACGTTTCCAGCGCGCTTGCTCATGCGTACTGGCTTGCCGTCCTTCATAACGTTTACAAGCTGACCAATAAGAATCTGCATGTTTTCGCCAGGATTGTCTCCAAAAGCCGCACACATTGCCATCATTCGGCCAATATAGCCGTGATGATCCGCGCCGAGCATGTAAATTGCCACGTCTGCAGGATTCTGCTCGCGATGACGCTTGTTGCGATAGTACGCAATATCTGCAGCAAAGTAAGCATAATTGCCGTCGGACTTAATAATTACGCGATCCTTGTCGTCGCCATGCTTAGTTGATTCGAACCAAGTTGCGCCGTCTTTTTCGAAAATGTCCCCGCGAGAACGCAAGTCTGCAATAGCACGCTCAACTTCGCCATCCTCGTACAGGCTGTTTTCATGGAACCAAACGTCAAAACTAACGCGAAAATCGCGCATAGACTTACGAATTTCCGCAAACATCATTGGCACTGCGCGCTTGCGGAACTCTTCGCGCTGCTCAGAATCACCTTCTCCAAGCGGCAAGCCTTCCTCGTCTTTTCCAAGATCAATTCTTGGCAAGGAAAGAATATCAATGCCGTCTGCTTGCGCTTCTTTTATAACAGCATCCGCAATTTCGTTAATATACGCACCTTTGTAGCCGTCTGCAGGCGTCTCTTCGCCGTGAGCTGCAGCAACTAAAGACTTTGCAAAACGGTTAATTTGCTCGCCGTGATCGTTGAAGTAGTATTCGCGAACGACTTTTGCGCCATTCGCTTCCAAAACTCGAGCCATGGAATCGCCAACTGCAGCCCAGCGAGTGCCACCAATGTGAATTGGGCCAGTTGGGTTTGCGGAAACAAACTCAAGATTCAAAGTTTTGCCGCCCAAGTGCGCATTTTTACCAAAATCCGCGCCCTGCTTTAAGACTTCGTCAACAACAGCAGCCGCAGACGCAGAATCAAGCGTTATGTTAATAAAGCCAGGACCAGCCACTTCTACAGATGCAATACCTTCCGCTTCTTGCAAACGTTCTGCAAAAAGTTCCGCTAAATCGTGAGGCTTCATACCAGCCTTCTTCGCAAGCTGCATAGCAACGTTCGTAGCCCAATCGCCATGCGCGCGATCTTTTGGTCGCATTACCGCAAGTTTTTCGGCTGCAGGAATCAAATCTTCTGTTAAGCTACCTGCTTTACCGTTTGCTACTAAATCTTTAGCGATTTTTTCAATTAATTCACTTAAGCTTTCTGGATTCATGGTTTACAGTCTAGCGTTACCGCGCGATGCTTCGCGATTACAACGTATTGGATTGCATTATTCTGCATGTAAGGTAATATATGTTTTACATGTTTTACAATGGAGATTAAAAATGGTCGCAACAATTACAGGATTAAGAGTACCCTCTAACGTTTTAGATCGTTATGATCAGCTCGCTAAAACCACTCACCGCACTCGTTCATTTTACATGAATCAAGCACTAGAGGCTCAAATTGATGAGCTTGAACATGAATATGGACTAATGGCAGATATTGAAGCATACAAACGTGGAGAATTAGAAACATCTCCACTCGACGACGTGGTGAAGCGCCTTGATTTGGAAGATTAATTTATCTAAAAGAGCTGAAAAACAGCTAGGGAAAATTGACAAAACGATTGCTAAGCAAATCGTTAAGGAGCTTCGCGAAATTAGCGATCTCGACAATCCTCGAATCAGAGGCAAGGCACTAACTGGCAACTATTCAGGATTTTGGAGATATAGAGTAAGAGATTACAGAATAATTTGCGCCATTGAAGATAATGTACTGACTGTTTTTGTTGTGGACATTGATCATCGCAGTAGAATCTACAATAAGTGATTATGCTTAAGTATTTAAATACACAAAAAGCGCTGGAGTCGAAGATTGACTTCCAGCGCTTTTGTTTTGCAATTAATTATTTTCGATTACTTGCAATTACTTGCGACTACTTCTTTTTTGCAGGAGCTTCGCCAAGTTCGCTTTGAGCAACAGAAACGTTTACGTTAGTTGCATCATATTCCGCAGATTCAGATTCAGAAGAATCTCCAGCATCTGCTGCCTTAACAGCGTTAAGCTTTACTTCTCCAGTAACGCGACCAGCTTCAGCAACGTCATCCAAAGTGTCCTCAACAGCCTTATAAGCGTTTTCTGCAACGTTCAAAGTCACTTGCAAAATAGGAGTCTTCATAGAAACTTTTGCTTCAGACTTAATCTTGCGCAAAGTAGCCAAAGCTTCACCCGCGTAAGCCAAAGTATCTGCAGAAACTCCGTTTGCAGCAGCCTCATAAGCTTTAGCACACGGCCAGCTTGCGCGATGCACGGAACCTTCGCCATCATGCATCCAGCTCCACACTTCTTCCGTAGCGTAAGGCAAATAAGGAGCAAGCAAGCGAGCCAAAGCGTCGAGAGCAAGTCCAAGAGTTGTTCTAGCAGACTTTACAGCAGCTTCGCTTGGAGTACGTCCAGTTGATTCTGCAGTACCGTAAGCACGATTCTTTGCAAGCTCAATGTAATCGTCGCAGAACTCCCAGAAGAAGGTTTCGATTGCTTCCAAAGCCTTAGAATGCTCGTAAGATTCAAGCGCATCAGTTGCGGTACGAATAACGGATGCGAGCTTTGCCATAACAGAGCGATCCAAAACTTCCGTAACGTTTGCAAAATTCCAGTCCGAAGTAGCAGGCTCAAGAACCTGATGCTCATCATCTTCGCGGCCAATTGCGAGCGCAAACTTCGTAGCGTTCAAAAGCTTAATCGCAAGGCGGCGGCCAATCTTCATCTGGCCTTCGTCGTAAGTTGCATCCAAGCCCAACTTTGCAGAAGTTGCCCAGTAGCGCACAGCGTCCGCACAAAACTCTTCGATTGGCTTATTTGGCACAACTACGTTGCCCTTAGATTTAGACATCTTCTTGTGGTCTGGGTCAAGAATCCAGCCAGAAAGCGCAGCATGCTTCCAAGGCAAGCAGCCGTTTTCAAGATGCGCGCGATCAACCGTACTAAACAGCCAAGTACGAATAATATCCTGGCCTTGTGGACGCAAATCCATTGGGAAAGTAGCCTTAAACAAAGCTTGATTTTCCTCACCTGGCTCTTCCCAACGAGTCACAATTTGTGGAGTTAAGGAAGATGTTGCCCAAGTGTCCATAATGTCTTGCTCAGCAGTAAAGCCGTTTGGCTGGTCGCGCTGAGATTCGTCGAATCCTTCTGGAACGTCAATAGTTGGGTCGATTGGCAAACGATCTTCGCTAGGAGTCAAAGGATGCTCGTAATCCACTTCCCCATTTTCGTTTACTGGGTACCAAAGTGGGAATGGCACACCGAAGAAGCGCTGGCGAGAAATAAGCCAGTCACCATTCAAGCCGTGAACCCAATTCTCGTAGCGCACGCGCATAAAGTCTGGGTGGAAGTTAAGTTCCTTGCCGCGCTCAATAAGCTCAGCATTCAGCTTTTCGTCAGTGCCGCCGTTCTTTAAGTACCATTGACGAGAAGTGACGATTTCCAAAGGCTTATCGCCCTTTTCGTAGAAGTTCGTCATACGCTTTGTTGGCTTTGGTTCGCCATCCATGTCTCCGGCAGCCTGCAAAGCTTCAACAACTTCCTTACGAGCAGAGAAAGTGGTTTTACCGGCAATCTTCTCGAACATTTCGCGACCGGACTCATCAGTAATCCAATCAGGAGTGGTCATTACAATGCGTCCGTTACGCTGAATGATTGGTCGAGTTGGCAAACTCAAGTCGCGCCACCACTCAACATCGGTTACGTCACCGAAAGTGCAGCACATTGCAATGCCAGCACCCTTGTCCATTTGAGCAGCAGAATGAGCCAAGATTGGCACCTTAACTTTGAACAGTGGAGAATAAACTTCTTGACCGAAGTACTTCTTATAACGCTCATCGTCTGGGTGCGCAATCAAAGAAGTGCAAGCGGCGAGCAATTCTGGACGCGTAGTTTCAATATAAATTGGCGTGCCATCTTCAAAACGGAACGCAATCTTATGGTAGAAACCAGGATATTCGCGAGCTTCAAGCTCTGCCTGCGCAACTGCAGTCTGGAAAGTCACATCCCACAAACCTGGAGCATCCTTCTGATACGCTTCACCGCGAGCAAGATTACGCAAGAACGCTTTTTGCGCAACTCGGCGAGGCTGCTCACCAATCGTGTGGTAAGTCTGAGACCAGTCCACAGAAAGGCCAAGCCTACGCCACAATGCTTCAAAAAGCTTCTCGTCTTGGGAAGTTAAGCGTTCGCAAAGTTCAATAAAGTTCTGACGGCTTACAGGAACCTGATCTTTTGCCTCAATTTTCTTTCCTTCTGTGCCTTCAAATGGAGGCTTAAAATCAGGATCATATTTAAGCGAAGTGTCTACTCGCACACCGTAATAGTTTTGCACTCGGCGCTCTGTTGGAAGGCCGTTATCGTCCCAACCCATTGGGTAGAACACGTCAAAGCCCTTCATGCGCTTATATCGCGCAATAACGTCCGTGTGTGTGTAAGAGAATACGTGACCTACATGCAAGTGACCGCTTACGGTTGGAGGTGGGGTATCAATAGAATATACGGCCTTGCGGTCGCGGGAATTGTGGAAAGCGTAAGTCTTGGCTTCATCCCAATTATTACGCCATTTATCTTCAAGACCATCAACACCAACCTTGTTTGGAAGCGGCGTTAAATGGGCGTGCTTTACTGTGTTATCCTGTTCACTCATGAACTGAATATTAGAAACTCAGTGCGACAACGCAAATCTTAAGCTTTTTACTTTACAGTTACGTCATGTAATGGCAGAAGCTGATCGGTCATATTCTTTGTGTATCCACTTATATTAGATTTCACAGCCATCACGCTTTTACGTGCATACAGCCAGTGAGCTGCAGCATTATTGCTAACTTCGCGAGCGTATGCACGAGCATTTGCTTCATATTCTGCAGCATTTTTTGAGTGGACTGCATTAGCCCAAGATTGCTGGGAGCGAGAATCTTGCAAAACAAATGGCGAACCACTTTCTGCAAAAGCACCTTCGTCCAGCGTATGACTCAACGTTACGAGTGCAATATCGTACTTACCTGCGGCTACGCGATTGCGCATAGTCTTCTGATCGACTTCTTCAAGATTAACTTTGAACCCGCTAACGGAGCTAATTTGACGAGATAGCTCACGTCCGACATTTCCTTCACCTTTCGGCACTAGGAAACTAATATTACCTAAATAACCTGCGCTGAAGTAGTGAAATAGCGATCCAGCTTTTCCAGGATTATAAGGATACAAACCGTTCAAATCCTCATATCCTGTAGAAAGCGGGTCAATTGGTCCTCCAACAGGTACACCACCATTACCGTCCGCAGCGATTACAGTTTGCGCATTCATCGCATATCTAGCAGCTTTACGTGCCTGCTCGTCGCAGAAAATAGATGACACCGTACTATTAAGCGCAATAAAACGAACGCGAGTGCTCTGCCCTTCTACCATTTGAGTGTTTGCAATTGCTGCAAGTCGCTTATTTTCGTTACCTTCAAGCGGAACAGCCATTTGAATATTGCCTTTTTCCATTGCTTCCGCCAAAGCAGTATCGTTAGCAAAATATTGCAAAGTAATACTTGCACAAGATGCTGGATTACCCCAATACTTGTTGTTGCGTAGTAGAACTAAAGAATTGCCTTTGTTGTAACTACTTACAGTGAAGGGACCAGTGCCCATAGCTCCATTTGCGTAGTCAACAACTGCGCTAGTATCATACACAATTCCAGCACGCCCGGAAAGACGACGAAGAAGCAAAGCATCCGGCATATTGAGATTAATTACTAGAGTGTAATCGTCTGGATTTGTAACAGTTTTTATAGTTGTTAAGGCACCATATCCGGGATAATTTTTTGTAATACCTTGCTGTAAAGATTGCAAAACTGAAGTTGCGTTCATAGTGTGGCCGTTGGAAAAACGCACGCCTCTACGCAAATTAAAACGATATGTTAAGCCGTCTTTAGAAACGTCCCAAGATTGCGCCAAGCCAGGCTGCAAACTGTTGTCGTCACCACGCTTAACCAAAGTTTCATAAACGTTGCCGATTAACGCTTGTTGAATAGCGTCACTGTCGTCGTTGCGAATATCAAGAGATTCAGGAGCAGTGCGTAAGCCGATTTTTAATACGGAGTTGCCTGCTGGATGTGAAATGGCATCAATAGGAGAACGCCCCTGGTACATTTGCCATCCGCACCATAAAACAACAATCATTATTGCCGACACAACCATGAATACGACCCATGGAATCCAACCCGCTTCACCGCGTCGATTAGATGGTCTGTAAGCATGACTTGCATATTTGCCTGTTCTTGACATGATTTACAGTTTATATCAATAGCCGAATGGAAAACAACACGCCTTACACGCGCGCAGAAGGGCAAGTTGATTTTAATGGGCATACAGCGCACTTTGGATTACGCGCTGTGCATATATTTCTTCCATGCAAAATAAGACGATGAGAAAGATTAGTCCATTCGGAAGGCTTAAAATATTTTGTTATTTCGCGTTCAATATCTGTTGGATTTGGGCGAATATTAGTCTTATCCCAATCTTTTCGCCAACCTAGGCGACCAGTAACACGCATTACGTGAGTGTCTACAGGAAAACCAGGCAAGCCGAAAGCATTACCAAGCACAACATTGGCAGTTTTACGACCAACACCCGGAAGCGATACTAAATCTTCCATATTTTTTGGCACTTCACCGTGAAATTTACTAATTAAGCATGAAGATAACGCAATAATATTCTGTGCTTTTACTTTGTAAAATCCTAGAGGATGAATAATGGACTCAACTTGAGCAATTGAGGCTGACGCAAGCGAACGAGCATCCGGAAAAGTGTAGAAAAGTTCCGGAGTAACTGTATTAACGCGTTTATCGGTTGTTTGTGCACTTAAAACAGTTGCGATTAAAAGTTCAAAGGGATTTGAAAAGTTCAAAGCACACTTCGGTTCAGGAATTTCTTTGCACAAAATTGCATACTGAGCATGTATACGCGCAAGTTTCGCCTGCTTTGATTCACGCATATTAAAAATTCCGCACTCTCCACACTCTCCGTAGTTTACGCACTTTCTACAAATTACGCACTTCCTACAGATTTCTAACTTTCTACAGATTCCGCAGACTCAATATTTTCTCCAGCGTCAATATTTTCATCATTTTCATCCGAAGAATCAGATTCAGACGGATCAAAACGATACCCAACATTTCGAACCGTACCAATAAGATGCTCATACTCAACGCCGAGCTTTGCGCGAAGACGACGAATGTGAACATCAACCGTTCTAGTGCCGCCGTAATAGTCGTATCCCCACACTTCTTGCAGCAAATGCGCACGAGTGAACACTCTGCGCGGATTCTGCACAAAGTACTTTAACAACTCAAACTCTTTATAAGCTAAATCAACAGGATGCCCATGCAAACTTACGGTATAACTACGCATATCAACAACAAGATCGCCAGAGCGCATAATACCGTTGTCTGAACTTATTGGCTCACTTATTTCATCGTTTTGAGTTTGAGAGAAAGAAGATTTCCCAGTAAAATGCTGCGAAGCCAAACGCAAACGCCCCTCAACTTCCGCAGGAGAAGCACTTGTAAGAACAACATCAGTAATATTCCAGGATGAATTTACTACAGTAAATCCGCCTTCTGTAAGAACTAGTATTAATGGCACTGTAATGTCCGCAGAACGCAATGCCATGCACAAAGATTTAGCAAAAGCCAAGTCTTCGCGAGCGTCCAGTAAAAGAACAGTTTGTGCAGGAAGTTTCTCCAAGCTCGTAATATCCATAGGAAGAACACGCACACGATGAGAAAGCAGTGCGAGAGAAGGTAAAACAGAAGCAGGAGAAGCACAAGAAGTCATCAATGTGATATCAGTCATATATGATGCCTCCAACCAAAAGGTGATGTAGTACCAAATTCGAGCCTTTACAGGCATTGTAAACCATGCTACGAAAAATAGCGAAAATTTTCAGGCACAACACTTAAAAAATATAACAAAAAACAATTCAAACAACGTGGTAAAAAGCGACTCTCAAAACAACACTGCAGCGACTCTCAAAACAACACTACGAAAATTCTTAAAACCCAACACAAAGACGTAGTGCAGGATGTAAACTAAATTAGTAATAGAGTAATAAGAAACTACATAATAGCTGCAATGCTGTGAATATTTAGTTCATCAGCAAAAGCAATTGCCACAATTGGAGTGTGTATGAGCGAAGAAACAAGTATCTGCAATAGCAAAACGCAGGAAGATGCTAATTCTTGCAAAACTTCCGGCAAAAAAGCTCATACCGCACACTTACATATACATGCTATGGTTTTAAGCCAAATTATCGCTGTTCTACTTATTGCTGCAGCTGCAGCGCTGCCAGTATTTACAGCTAAAGTATCTCTTGCAGTTTGCATGATTATTCTTCTTGTGTTTCTTGCTTTTTGGCCGCTTCACGGCAATATGATTGATAAGCTTATTGCATTATGCTCTGGAATTGCTTCAGCATGGTGCGCAACTTTTGCTTTGAAAGGCTGGCTTCCTCAAAGCGTTATTATCGATAATGAAACTGTGTCAATGAGCAAATTCATTGCAGCAATACACCCTTACGAACGATGGGCAGTATCGTTTGCACTTATTCTTGTTGCAGCAACATTTGTTACATTTATTCGACAAATGCTTAGAGAAAAACGCACTAATCTGGTACGAAATCTTTCACACACTTTAACCGCTAGTATTGCTTGTGCAGCTTTACCAGGGTGGCTATTCCTGCCATCTATTGTTCGTTTTATGCCATCATTGCGTAGCACGGATGGCGGAATACTTGTTGCAGTATTTTGCATAGTTATGGTGATTATAGTTTCAGGACTTTCATACTTGTGGGCTAAAAGTAATTGCAACAAATATTACGAAAATGGCTTAACTCACGATATTGCAATTTCGTTGCTGCCAATAATGCTTTCTGGAATGTTAATATACATTGCCGGACTTGGCATGCTGGTGGCTGCATAAAATACAAAAACGTCGAAAACACAAGTAGTGCTTTCGACGTTTGTTTTACTATTCGATTGTTCTATTGTTCAATCGCTCTAGTATTCGATTGTTTTACAAACGAAACTTACTTTTCGCTTTCAGCAAGACGCTTACGAGCTGCAACGATTTCCTTTTCAGCCTGCTCTGCGCCAGCCCAGAAGTCACCAGGAAGAACTTCCTTACCTGGCTCCAACGCCTTGTACTGCTCGAAGAAGTGCTTAATTTCAGCCTTGTGGTACTCGTTCACGTCGTCAATATCCTTGATGTCGTCAAAACGAACGTCTGCTGGTACGCAAAGAACCTTATCGTCTCCGCCAGCTTCGTCAACCATGTGATACAAACCAACAGCGCGGCACTCAACAACGCAACCCGGGAACACGGAATTTGGAATCATAACAAGAGCGTCGAGTGGATCACCGTCTTCGCCCAAGGTGCCGTCAATATAGCCGTAATCATCTGGGTATCCCATAGCGGTGAAAAGCGTACGATCCAAAAACACGCGACCGGTTTCGTGATCTACTTCATACTTATTCTTAGAACCGCGTGGAATTTCTACCACAACGTTAAAAGTTTCTGCCATTTTGGCTCCTTTAATAACTTAACAACAATTCAATTAACTGTTCTATCTCACTTTAGCGCGCACCAAAGAACGCGCAAATTAATATCATTATTTTGGTTAAGAAAATATCAATGTGGTAGAGATTTGAGATTTTTCGCACTGAGCGAGGTGAACGTCAGAGCCGAAGGCTGCTGATTCGCCGAGCGAAGAAGAAAAATCGAAAAATCTCTGCGATAAGGCACGGTTATTAACGATTAAGTATGCAGAGTTTGGGGGATTTCTCTACGAGAACTAAAAGAGGACTGAGGAAGCAACATTCTTAGAGAACGAAGTAGACATGAGAACCTTTAGCAACCAGAGCGACTGAAGGACGGGGCGTTCGAGGAGAGAAATCCCCCAAAACTCGCGCAACGCCAAGTAGAATCCCCCAAAACTCGCGCCACAGCAAAAAGTAAGAACAACAAAAAACACGCAATACAAACCATACGTAGCGGAACAAAAAAAAATCGCATAAAAACGCTATTAAAAGCTGCGTTTTCGTTGATTTATAAGGCATTCTTACAAGACACGCTTTACCTAGTAAAAGTGTCTCAAGACGCAGTTATTATGGCTCTGTTTCACACACAATATGTTGAAAAAACATACCATCATGGCTTACAAAGTGCAGGCAAGATGACAAAAAAGAAACGCGTGAGTATTTCCGCCGCGTCACAGGTCAATCAAACCTTAAAACAAAAGGTTTCTACAACAAGCAACGCTAGTAAAACATATTCAAATCAGAAGCCTGCAGAAAAATCGACTGAATCAGAATCGAAACAATTTTCCAATAAACAGAATGATAATAATCAGTCTGCTAATAAACAAGCTGCCAATAAAGTGGAGTCAAATACCTCAATCCAGCCTACAAACCAACAGGAACAGCCACTAGACTCTAATTCTAAAAAATCTTCTTCCGAAAAAAGAAATTACGCAATAGACGGTTTGCGCGCGCTAGCAATTATTGGGATCGTTTTCTTCCACATGCGTCCAAGCTTACTTCCTGGCGGATTCCTTGGAGTAACCTTGTTCTTAGTTTTGGCAGGATACTTTTGCACACGTTCTGTTCTTAAATATTTGAACTCTCAAGTAGCTACATGCTACTTCAAATATTTGTGGCGTCGAATAAAAAGAATTTGGCCATCCACAATAGGAATTATTGCTGTTACTGCGCCTATTATGTGGATTTTTTCTCCAAGTTTGCTACCAAAATTGCAGTCAGATGCACTTTCCGGAGCCGGGTTCTTCAGCAACATAATTTACGTAACGCGTAAGCTTTCGTATTTTGAGCAAAGCGGACTACCTTCCCCAATTAAGCATTTATGGTATTTGGGGCTTGTTATGCAAGCTTTTGTTGTGTGGCCTATTGTACTTATTCTGCTTGTAAGGCTTGTAAAAAAGACTATGGTTCGCATGTATATTACTGCGGGATTAGCTGTACTTTCTGCAATACTTACTTTTACTTTTGGCTATTTATTTGGCGATTACGCAGCGCCCGCACGCGTTTACTATTCTCTGGATACGCGAGCTTCCGAATTTTTGCTCGGCGCAATGCTAGCAATGTATGGAGCTTGGTTTGCGAAACATTCGTTGCACGAATGGCTTATACGCGCATGGTATTGGATTCGTGGAAACAGGAATATAAGAGTTGCATTATCTGCAGAGAATTCGGAAGAATTGAATAAAACTTCGTCCATAAATGAGGATGAAGAAGTTTCGAAAAACGTAACTAAGGCTGCGGTTGAGGATGGAATCCCAGAAGATTTGCGCGAAGGCTTACAAATTGATTTGTCGGAAAATAGCGTAAATTCTGAAATACGCGAGCTTCCAGACAATGTTTTTAATACGCCAAAAACAGTATTTTATAATCCACTTAAAGCCTGGCAGCGTTCTTGCATAGGATTATTTGCTGCAATTGTTTTATGCTATTGTTTCGTATACGCAGACGGAACTTCTTCCGTGTTCTCTTTTGGTGGATACACAATAACCGCTGCGGTTTGTACGTTAATAGTTTGGTCGTGCACGCAAACGGATAATATTTGCTCGAGAATTTTCGCTTGGAAACCGCTCGCATACCTCGGCAAACGCGCTTTTGCAATTTACTTAGTTCACTTCCCTGTGCTCGAATTATGCAATCCTGCAACTAGAACAACAACTGTTTCTTTGTGGGAACAGTTGCTTCAGGCGGCTTTAACAGTTGCATTAGCTGAATGTTTCTACCAGGTGTTTGAGAAAGAATCGAGCAAGCAGAGGCTACTTAAGCTTGTTCACTATTGCGCAGTAGCTTTGTGCTGCATAATTGTAGTTGCGCTGATTTTGCTGCCTGTAAATTGGACTAAAATAGCTCATGAAAGGTCGGTACAGCTTCGACCTGAATTAACTGCTCAAGTAAACAGTAAGTCTGAATTTGACTCAAAGAAGTCAGCGTCTTCTAAAAATAAGTCTGCGAAAAATTCGCAAGCTTCGAAAGCGAAAGTTCTACGCAAAAATGTTGCTAAGAAGGCGCTTCCTCCAACTCCTTCGAAGCATCGTATTCTTTTCCCTATTGCAGAAAAAGTACCGCAAAATCTTGCTGCTTCGCATAATAAAATCAACAAGCGTAATAATACTTGCTCAGTGAATTTAACAATGGTTGGAGACTCTATTACTGAGGGCGCAAAACCGTACTTACTGCAGGTAATGCCTAACGCTTATATTGATGGAAAAGTCAGTAGGCAAATTTTCCATGGTGCCGACGAGTACGAGCAGGATATTGCTGGTAAGCACGCTGGCGATGTGGTTATTTTTGCGCTTGGAACTAACGGTCCTCCGCATGACGATAGTGTTCTTCAGCATATGGTTGATGTTGCTAAGGGCAAGCCGGTTTATTTTGTAACTACGCGCGTTCCTCAGCCTTGGCAAGATGTGACTAATAGTCGTCTTCGTAATTTTGCTGCAACTCATCCTAATGTTGGAATTATTGATTGGTATGGGTTAAGCCAAGGTCATTCTGAATATTTAACGGATGATGGCGTTCATTTAACGCCTGTTGGTGGTCCAAAATATGCCAAGATGATTCGCTTAGCGTTGTGCGGTGCTTAAGTTACTGGCTTAAGTTACTGGCTTAAGTTAAGTAAGCGCGACTATTGATAACTATTGCATTTTGCAGCTGCTACAAGAAAAGACTATAACGAAAAATCAACTATACTACGACTCGAGTGGGAAAAATAGCAGCAAAATATTACGATAGTGTATATGACTGAGTTGAGGACCACTTTTGATTCAACAGGCACTCAAAACACGCCTGTTTGGACAAATCCGTTACGAGATCCGCGTGACTTGCGTTTGGCTCGAATTGCAGGACCATGCAGCCTAGTAATTTTTGGTATTACAGGCGATTTAGCGCGCAAAAAGCTTATGCCAGCAGTATATGATTTGGCAAACCGAGGTTTACTACCGCCAGGATTTGGTTTAACTGGTTTTGCAAGGCGAGACTGGACAGACGAGCA
Source organism: uncultured Gardnerella sp. (assembly GCA_947254595.1). Taxonomy (GTDB): domain Bacteria; phylum Actinomycetota; class Actinomycetes; order Actinomycetales; family Bifidobacteriaceae; genus Bifidobacterium. The sequence continues at coordinate 13,525 of CAMYED010000022.1, forward strand.
TTTCGTAAACTTTGTGCGAGAAAATATTGAGCAGCATTGCCGCACTCCATTTCGTGAGTCAACTTGGATTAATCTCGCAAAAGGCATACGTTTTGTGCGCGGAACTTTCGACGACGCTGCTGCTTTTGAGCGCTTAAGCAAAACTGTAAACGAATTAGATAGAGACCGCGGTACGCGAGGCAACCACGCATTTTACATGTCTATTCCGCCTTCCAGCTTCCCTATTGTTGCGCAACAGCTGGCGGCATCCGGTCTTTCGCATTCTTCTGAGCATGCGTGGCGTCGCGTAATTATTGAGAAGCCTTTCGGCCACGATTTGGCGAGCGCGCAAGAGTTGGATCGCGTTGTTTCGGAAGTTTTTGATCCTAATTCTGTGTTCCGAATTGACCATTATTTAGGTAAGGAAACAGTACAAAATTTGCTGGCTTTCCGTTTTGCGAACGCAATGTACGAGCCGATTTGGAACGCAAATTATGTTGATCACGTGCAGATTACTATGGCTGAAGACATTGGTATTGGCGGTAGAGCTGGATACTACGATGGAATTGGTGCTGCTCGTGACGTGATTCAAAACCATTTGCTTCAGCTTATGGCACTTACTGCTATGGAAGAACCTGTTAGCTTCCGCGCTAGCGATTTGACTGCTGAAAAAACGAAAGTTTTATCCGCAATCCGACTGCCTCAAGACTTGGCTGCTAATACTGCTCGAGGACAGTATGCAGCCGGCTGGCAAGGATCATATAAAGCTGTTGGCTATTTGGAAGAACAAGGCATTGATCCTAAAAGCACTACTGAAACGTATGCTGCCGTGCGATTAGACGTTGATACTCGCCGTTGGGCTGGAGTTCCGTTCTATTTGCGTACCGGCAAACGTTTAGGCAAGCGCGTTACGGAAATTGCTGTGATTTTTAAGCGCGCTCCGCACTTGCCGTTTGAATCAACCGCAGTTCGAGAGCTTGGTAGCAATGCGATTGTTATTCGCGTGCAGCCAGACGAGGGCGTTACTATGCGTTTCGGCGCAAAAGTTCCTGGCGGAACTGCTATGGAAGTTCGTGACGTTTCTATGGACTTTAGTTACGGACGCTCTTTTACCGAGAGTTCACCTGAAGCTTATGAGCGTCTGATTCTTGACGTTCTTCTTGGAGAGCCACCACTGTTCCCAACTACTGAAGAAGTAGATTTGAGTTGGAAAATTCTCGACCCTATTGAGGAATTCTGGAGTTCTCTTGGAACGCAACCTCAACCGTACCGCGCTGGAACGTGGGGACCAAAGGAAGCAGACGAAATGCTTGCTCGCAATAACCGTCATTGGAGGCTGCCATGATTATTAATCTTCCTGATACTAATACAAGCAAGATTGCGGCTAAAATCGACGAGTTGCATGAGGAGCGCGGTGAATCTGCTACTGGTCGCGTGCTCACTCTTTTAATCGACACAGATCTTAAGGAATTGGAGCATGCGCTTGAAGCTGCAAATAATGCTAGCCGCGAGCATCCTTGTCGAGTTATTGCTATGGTTCGCGACTGGTCTAGCGAGTATGCTGCTGAGCGCGGGGACATTGTGCCAAATCTTGACGCTCAAGTGCGTTTTGGTGCGGATGCTGGAGCTGGCGAGATTATTATTTTGTACCCGCATAACGGTTTAGTTCGTCACCCGGATACGCTTGTTATTCCGCTACTTGTGCCAGATGCGCCGATTGTTGCTTGGTGGCCGACGAACGCTCCGGAAGACCCTGCTCACGATTTGCTTGGAGCTATGGCAAGTAGCAGAATTACTGATGCTCAGCGAGCGGACGACACTCTTAAGACTGTTCAGAACTTGCGCAAAAACTGGTCTCCGCAGGATGCAGATTTATCTTGGACGCGTCTTACTCCATGGCGTGCACTTTTGGCTTCTATGCTCGATCAGCCTCCGCATTTGCCAATTACTAGCGCAAAAGTTACTGGACCAACGCACTATGTTTCTTTGCATTTGCTTGCGGCCTGGCTTAAGAGCAGTTTGCAAGTGCCTGTAGAAATAGTTGAGAATCCTGACGCTAAAGCTATTACTTCCGTAACTTTAGAGCGAGAGGATGGAACATTGTCTCTTACTCGCCCGGCCGGCGGAGATCAGGCTTTAATTAGTCTTCCTGGTCAGACAGCTCAGCCTATTGCTCTTCCTATTCGCACCTTGGATGATTGCTTAAGTGAGGAATTGCGACGCATTGATCCGGACGAAATTTACGCGCAGCTGGTGCGAGATAATCCTGCAGAAAACAATTAAGTCTATAAAAATACACAACGCGTGAAACAACTTGTGAAACAGCGTATGAAACATTTTTAATGGCATAAAAGGAATGACATGACAGATAATGAAGTTACTTTTGCACACAACGCAAACATCTACGGCTACAATAATCCCGATGTACTTTCAGCCGTCGCAGCTCAACGCTTAGTAACGTTTATTATGGAGTCACAAAATAATGTGCAAAATCTCAATCAACCATTCCATTTACTTATTACTGGCGGCACGGATTCAATTCGCATGTTCCAAATGCTTGCTAGCAACCCACTTTTGCCAGCGATTAATTGGAATTTAGTGCATATTTGGTGGGCAGATGAGCGTTTCGTAGCTTACGATAGCGAGGATCGTAACGCACGCAAAACTCGCGAAGCGCTGCTTGACTTACTTACTTCTCACAAAGCTTTGGCAGAATCTCATATTCACGAGATGCCTGCAGATGAGCGCAGCGCGGAGGAAATTGCAAAAGCCAGCGAATCTGAAAATGACGCTATTTTAGATGCGGCAGCGCACGACTATGAGGAAGAAATTATAGGATTGCTTGGACCAGAGCCGGTGTTTGATTTAGCAATTCTTGGCATGGGTCCGGACGCACACATGGCTTCGCTTTTCCCAGGATTGCCGCAGGTTAATAATCGCGAGCGCATTGTTGTTGGAGTAAACCACTCCCCTAAACTTCCGCCAATGCGATTGTCACTTACAGTTCCTGTGCTGGCTCACAGTCGCCGCACTTGGTTCTTGACTGCCGGAGCAGAAAAGGGAGCTGCTTTAATGAACGCACTTTCGGGAGCTAATAATCCAGATTATCCTGCCTCTTTTGCAAACGGAACTGACGAAATCTCTTGGCTAACCACCGCAGAAACACTGCAAGCTGCTATTGAATAACTGCATAATATTCAGCAAGTCAAAAATTAAATGCGCTACAAAAATTGGCACAAATGAGAAAATAGCATGTTCAAAACATGGCGCATTTGGGAAAATCAACCCCTAAAAACATGGCGCATTTGGGAAAATCAACCCCTAAAAACATGGCGCATTTGCGAAAACGAGTGCAAAATCGTTGAAATTCCAAGGAAAACAATCAATTTAAAAATATTAGTAAAATTTAGCAATAAAATATACTAAAAAGAGCAGAATAAAATACAGGCCTATGCATAATAACGCAAAGGCCTGTTGATTCTAAATATTATTTGTTTTAATCTTGCTTTACTTCTGGGCGATTAGGATCTGCCCACAAAGTGTGGAATA
>CAMYED010000023.1 GCA_947254595.1 uncultured Gardnerella sp.
CTTCAGATAACGAAGTCGTTGGCGAATACGATTTGCACGACACTGAGCGTTGGGCAAGCGAGCCTCATCACACGCGTGCGCGCACACCTTTTGAGCGTGACCGTGCGCGAATCATACACTCCTCTGCGCTTCGTCGATTAGGTGCAAAAAGCCAGGTTTTAGTTGCAGGTTCAGACGATTTTGCTCGTACTCGCTTAACGCATACGCTGGAAGTTGCGCAAATTGGCAGGCAGATCGCAGCAATGCTAGGTTGCGATCCGGATGTAGTAGATTGCGCTTGCTTGTCTCACGACTTGGGTCACCCACCATTTGGACACAACGGCGAGCGCGCGCTTGCGGAATTGGCGAAAAATATTGGTGGATTTGAAGGAAACGCTCAAACTCTTCGCCTACTTACGCGCTTAGAACCGAAAGTTTTTCGGGAAAACGGACGCAGTGCCGGAGTAAATCTTACGCGCGCAGCATTAGATGCTGCAGTGAAGTATCCGTGGGGGTTAGAAGAAGCTAAGTCGCACGACAAAGGCGAGCGTGATCTTAAATTCTGCGTGTATCCGGACGATCGTGATGTGTTTGAATGGCTGAAAATTGGAGCGCCGCACGAAGCAAAACCAATGGAATGTCAAATAATGGACCTTTCGGACGATATTGCTTACAGCGTTCACGATATTGAGGACGCGATTGTAACCGGCGCTTTTAATCCGGCTTTAGTTGCGGATTCAAAAGTTGTGGATAAAGTTATTGAAGAAACCTATGCCTGGTATGGAAATCGTTGGGATGTAGATAAACTTTTGGCGGCTTTGCAACGTTTGCGTGCGCTTAGAATGTTCCCAGATTCTTTCGACGCTTCTCGCCGAGCGTTAGCGCAGTTAAAAAATATTACCAGCGCTCTTATTGGACGTTTTGCAAGCTCTGTTGAGCATGCTACGCGTGAGCGTTATGGCAATGGTCCTCTTGTTCGTTACCGCGCAAGTCTTGTTATTCCGGAAGATACTTCCTACGAGATTGTGATGCTGAAAAGCTTGGCAGTGCACTTTATAATCGCCCCTCGCGAGCGTGAAGTTTATAAGCGCGAACAGAAGATTTTAACGGATTTGGTTGAAGTTTTCATGAGTAAGTCGCCGCGCTCGCACGACGCTATGGAAGAAGTGTTCGTAGGGGATTGGAATGAGTGCAGTAACGATAATGAGCGTTTGCGCGTTGCAATCGACCAGGTTGCGAGCTTAACCGACGGTTCCGCGGCAACCCTTCACGCGGCTTTGTGCTAAAGGTTCACCAGGACTTTCTTCAAACGCCGGCGACGCAAACTTACTTCTGAAAATCGGCATTGTCTGTGCAGCTGTGTAACGAAAATAACGTAAGTGCGTCAAAAAGCGTTAGTTGCTATACATGCGTGTAACGAAAATAACGCGTGTGGGATTAGAGCCGGCATTGGCTTTACGCGTGTGTAACGAAAATATCGCATATAGACTTAAATTCGTTAGTTTCTATACACGCTCGTAACGAAAATGCCGAAATCTAGCGAAAAATCGGCAGTTACTGTACGTGCAGGTAACGAAAATAACGTAATCGCGTCAAAAAGCGTTAGTTGCTATACATGCACGTAACGAAACTAACGGAATCCACACTACGGAATAACAGTACGCTGAATTGTAAGATAAATCATGCTTATTTAGACTTAGATTTAGACTGATTTTAGACATTGAAAGTTTTTTTAAGAGCGAGATTAGTTTTATAGAAGGTTGCGTATGTTTTGCGTAAATTGTGGAAATGAGATTAGTGAGGGAGATAAGTTTTGTGGTTTTTGCGGAGCTGCAGTTGAAAGTGAAGCGCATCCGCAAGAGCAGCAGTCGCAACCGCAGTACCAGCAACCGCAGTACCAGCAACCTCAACCGCAGTACCAACCGCAGTACCAACCACAGCAACAACTAACGCAACAACTAACGCAACAACCAACGCATCTGGAACAACCAACACAAGCAACACAAGCAGTCCAACCAACCCAACCAAAAGAACCAGGCCCAAATAAAGCCAATCTTCTTAACAATCGCAAGCGTCTTGCAATTATGATTACCAGCATCGTCCTGTCGATAGTGCTTATTCTTGCCGGAACAGTCTGGTATTTCACTAGAAACACTTCTACTACTTTTATGGGCTTAAATTCAAATCCGGGAGTAATCCCTAAAGCAAAAGCTGGAGACAATGCGGATAATGTTGCGAAAACCCTGGAAAATAACGGTTTCCGCACGAAAATTATAGACGAGTTTGGTCCAGAAAAGCAGGGCAACTTCCTTCGATATGTGAATGTTAAGTCGGGTTCGCACGAGTCTACTAGCACGGTTGTGCAGATTTTAAGGTCTAAAGGTCCTGGCGTTCCTGCGAAAGGCGTTGTTGGCGCAAGTTTAGACAATGCTAAGAAAATCGTAAAGTCAATGGGCGTACCTGTAAAGCTTTATCGAGTGCCAGCAACTGATTCTGCAGCCGGTAAGATTGTTGCGTCTAGCCCTATGCCTGGAAACGCTGTTGGTAAAGACGGTGTAATAAATATTGCTGTTGGCGAAAAGTGCGATGGCGTGCCAGTTGATGTGTTTGGTGTGGATAAAGACAAAGCCAAGGATATGCTGTCTTCTAAGCCTTTCGGCGTGGATCTTCGCCCGAAGTTCTCGTCTGCAAAGTATTTTGGCAAAATCGTTGGCGCCTACCCAGCTTTGGGAACTAAAGGCAAGTATAAAGCCGTAACGCTTTACTACGGTGTTGACGCATCCAAAGCTAAGAATGTTGTTAGTGAGCCGACGGATTTCGGCGATAAAACAGCTTATCTTGTAACTCGAGCAGGCTCTTTTGTTGGCAAGTGGTGCACGAATAGTGGGAATTGTATCAATCTTATTCCGCGTCTTTATAAAAATGAGAAAAAGTGGGAAAGCGACGAAAAAAGTATTACAGAACTTATACCGGAAGATATTGCAGATAAAAACGGTAGAATACCTGACGAAGACCACAAAGGTTATATGAATACTAAAGGTGCTCTTGAGCTAAATTCAGGAGGTCAAGACCCAACTGATCGCGCTGTATTCGATAAGAATCTTCCAAATAGTGAGATTATGAGGAACCATCTTATTTCTGGCGATACTGGTGCTGTCGAACTGTATTCTGGCGGAGCAGTTATCGAATGTGGCGGTGAGGATACTTTTATTTGGGGCGCTGGATTCGCATGCTTGAATGGAAAATACGTTCAGTATCCGAATAACGATCCTGTAGAATACGACAGGATTCAAGATGATCCAGGAAATGGCGTTGGTTTCTACTATACAATGCGAGATTTTATGGTAATCGTGCCGGTTGGCGCTAAGTTCGATAAGCTTGTAAATAGTGGATATTTTGTTGGAAAGCCTACGCACAAACCGGATTTGAAGCGTCCGTTTATTTTGCGCAGGAATCCTAAGCTATACAAAGAAACTCGCAGGGACCAAAAACCAGGAAGTGATTGGGTTAATCCTTTTGTGCCTACGGAATTTAGTCGCGCTGTTCCGTTCGCGCCAGCCCCGGACGATTCGAACGCGTATTATCTTGTGGAAGAACCTTTCGACTGGTCTTCAATTCCTGGCGAATCACTGTGATTTGGCCGCGTTTGACCACATTTGCCGTGTGATTTTCCGGCGTTTGTTTTCGCTCTGGCGGTATGTGGAAACATTTGCTGTGTAATTTTCCGGCGTTTGTTGTCGTTTCGGCCTCAGCTGACCACATTTGCCGTGAATATTCCCGGCGTTTGTTTCCGCATTAAAAAATCACGTAAGTAGCTGTAGTATAGAAAATAGAATTCATTTTATAAATGAGATTGTTGCGTACGAGAGAGAAGGCTATGATGTTTTGCGTAAATTGTGGAAATGAGATTAGTGAGGGAGATAAGTTTTGTGGTTTTTGCGGAGCTGCAGTTGAAAGTGAAGCGCATCCGCAAGAGCAGCAGTCGCAACCGCAGTACCAGCAACCGCAGTACCAGCAACCGCAACCGCAGTACCAGCAACCGCAGTCGCAACCGCAGTACCAGCAACCGCAGTCGCAACCGCAGTACCAGCCGCAGATACAGCAGCCAGCTTACCAGCCGCAGTACCAGCAACCTCAGCCGCAAAATTCTCAACCAAATTCCGCAAAAGCAACAAGCCCAAACAAAGCTAATCTTCTCAAAAATCGCAAACTAATTATTATAAGCGCATGTGTTATAGCAGCGGTTGCAATTATTGCGGCAGCAATCTTCTTCTTTACTTCTCCGCATTTTCGTAAAGCAGCACCATCTGAACGCATAGTCGTACCTAAAGCAAAAACCTCACAATCAGCGCAAGATGTTGTGCGCAAACTGCAAGAAAAAGGTGTTGAAACTCGCTTAGTAAAAGATTTCGGAGGAAGCAAGCCAGGTAATTTTGCACGATATCAAAACGTAAAACCTGGGCAAGTTATTCACGGGGATCACGTTGTAACAGTTGTTGAATCCAAAGGTCCTGGAATGCCGGAAAAGGGAGTGATCGGAAAAACTGTTGAAGAAGCGGCGCCACTATTAAAATCAATGGGAGTTCCAGTAAAAGTTTACGAAGTAGCATCACTTCATCCTGGAAAAATCGCCGCAACTAACCCAATGCCAGGAGAGCCTTTAGATGAAAATAAAGAAATTTTCATAGGTGTTGGAGAAGAAGATAAATATCCTGACAGCGGCAAGTCTGTTCCTGTTGAATTATTCGATAAAGATAAAGACGAAGCTTACAAAATGATGTCTGATGAAGGATTCAAAGTTAGACTCGTACCAAAGTATTCATCCCGAAAACACTTAGGCAAAATTGTTGGGTCTAATCCTGGATTAGGGCAATCACATAGGGGGGATACCGACATAACGCTTTACTATGGCGCTGATGCTTCTGAAACGAAAAAAATGTTTACTTCAAAAAAGTACTATAGTGAGAATCTAACTACAGTTGAAGTATCAACACTTACACCGTTTGTTGGAAAATGGTGCACTAAATCGGGAGATTGCTTAGAGTTTGAACCCGGAAGTAACATGGTAGACGATCCAGAACAAAACAATTCACTACGTCTTCACGGGCCTCATGCTATCGAGGATATAGCCAACGACGATAAAATACAGTATCATCACAGCTTTGGAATGTGGCAGTTTACTCAAGAATTAGGAGGTTCAGCAATTTACGCAAGTGATGCCCCTGATCGTAATAAACTTTCAATGCATAATACATTGATTTTTGGTGATACAGGAATGGTTGATATATTCCGTGATGGCGGTGATCCTTATTGCGGCAATACAATATACGATGTGCATTCAGGATTATGTGTAAACGGAAAATTCCAAGATTACCAAGATTTAGATCGTAATTATCCAGATTATTCTCGCAATAATTTTATTGATGTACCGGGAGCAAATAAGGGCATAACGTATAAGATGCGCGCGTATTTTGTGCTTGTTCCGGTTAATGCAAAGCTTGACGAACTCGAAGCAAGCGGATTCTTTAAGGGCAAAGGCAAGACTAAACCGGATATGGATCGTCCGTTTATTTTGCGCAGAGATCCTAAATATTACAGTAAATCAGAGCTAACAGTTGCTTCAAAAGATGGAGATGTGAGGCATAATCCGTTTGTTCCAACTGAATTTAATAAGCCTGTGCCTTTTGCTCCGGCTCCGGATGATTCTAACGTTTACTATTTAGTTGAGAAGCCGTTTGATTGGTGGTTCCTTAAAGATAGGGAATTGTAAGCGTAAGTAAAAGAACGAATACGTGTAAAGCTTGCTGGTCAAAGTAAGCTTGTACGCAAACTATGTACGTAAGAGACATACGTAAGAGACATACGTAAGAGACATACGTAAGTTATTTACGTAAGTTATTTACGTAAGTTATTTACGTAAGTGATTTACGTAAGTTGTACGCAAGTGCTATGTGCTTAGTTCACTTTACAACGATTCGTTAGGAATTGAAGACCAGTCGAAAGGTTCTTCCACAAGATAGTACGCGTTCGAATCGTCCGGGGCTGGCGCGAACGGAACAGCGCGTACTTGATAATACGGCAAATGTGGTCAAAAACAGCTGAAACGGAAACAAATGCCGGGAAAATACACGGCAAATGTGGTCAAAAACAGCTGAAACGGAAACAAATGCCGGGAAAATACACGGCAAATGTTCCCACGTAACGCCAATACCGCTCGCCGCCGATTTGCGATAAGCTAGATACTATGGTTGGAATGATTGTGAAAGAAGACGTTGAGCGCGTGCGCGCCGTTGCAGACTTGTACGATATTGTGTCCGCAACGGTGACGCTTAAGCCTTCCGGAACCGGCACTTTCGTAGGTCTTTGCCCATTCCACGACGAAAAAACCCCAAGTTTTAGCGTGCGTCCGGGCTTAGGCGTGTGGCATTGTTTCGGCTGCGGCGCAGGCGGCGACGTTTTTAAGTACGTTGAGCAGAAAGAAAATATTGATTTTCGCGAGGCTGTTGAGTTTCTAGCAGACCGCTACCATATTGAAATGCACTATAAGCAGCCGCAAAATGGTGAGGCTAAAGCTCAAGCAGGCTCTAAGCGAGCCAGGCTTTTAGAAGCTAACGAAGAAGCGCAAAAATTCTTCGCTTCAAATCTTAATACTGAGGAAGCTGCTCCTGCGCGCGAACTACTTGCAGGGCGAAACTTTACTCCGCAGCAAAGTGCGCATTTTTCCTGCGGTTACGCTCCAAAAGGTTGGGATAATTTAGTTAGATACTTAGCAAATAAAGGTTTTACGCGTCAAGAGCTTCTTGACGCGGGTCTTGCTAGACTCGGCCAGCGCGGCATTTACGACTACTTTCGTGGTCGCTTAACTTGGCCTATTCGAGACTCTACTGGTAGAACTCTTGGCTTTGGCGCTCGCAAACTTTACGACGACGATTCTATTAGTGCAAAATACATTAACACTCCCGACACTGCACTGTATCGAAAAACGCAGGTTTTGTACGGAATCGACTTAGCTAAAGCAAATATTGTTAAAAAGCGTCAAGTTGTAATTGTTGAAGGCTACACGGACGTTATGGCATGCCATTTAGCCGGTGTTGATACTGCCGTTGCTACTTGCGGAACTGCTTTCGGCGTTGAACATGCGAAAATCGTGCGTAGGCTTATTGCTGACGATTCTTTGGGTGCAATTCAGCTTGTTGGCCCGCTAAAAGTGAACGGGCAGTCGGTAAGTTCGCGAATTGTGTTCACTTTTGATGGTGATGCGGCTGGGCAGAAGGCTGCGCTTCACGCTTTTGGCTTAGATTCCGCTTTTTTGACTCAAACTTTTGTTGCGGTAGCCGACAATAATCTTGATCCTTGCGATTTGCGTATTCAGCGTGGCGACGAAGCTGTGCGCTCGCTGGTTTCTCACGCAAGTCCGCTTTATGATTTTGTTATTGACACTGTAATTAACCGTTTTGATACTTCGTATACGACTGGCCAAATGGGGGCTGTTAAAGCTGTTGCGCCTCTTATTGCGCAAATTCGCGACCGTTCGCTTCTTGACTTGTATGCTCGCAAAGCTGTGCGCGCAATCGGCGTTGATTTGGCTGTGATGCGTAGGGAAGTTGAGTATTCGAGACGCCGTTTGAAAGTGCGTGACGACGATGCTTACGCGTCTAAATATAATTCTGCTTCTTCGTTTGGGAATCAGATTAATCAGATTAATCAGGTTAATCAGATTAATCAGATTAAAGATGCTAACTCGGCTAATTTGCGGGTTTTAAGAATTGAAAGCATGCGAAATGCAGCGCAAAATCAGCATTATTACCGCGTGGATGATGCGGTGTTTATGTGCGAGCAGCAGTTTATGGCAATGCTGCTGCAAGTTCCGCTTGCGTTTAATGAGCAATTATTTGCGCAACTTACGCTGAATAATTTTATGACGCCAGTATTTCGTACGCTATTCCAAGCGTTTGTTGCTGCGGGCGGATTGCCAACTGGCAACGTTACGCAAGGATTGTGGTTGCATATTATGACTAAGGCGGCGGGTCCGTTACTTGAGCCGGTAATTACGGAGCTTTCTGTAATGCCATTGCCGCTTCCTGCAGCCGCGAATAATGGGAATGTTGGAAACAGCGGGAATGTTGTGAATCCCGCAGAACCTGCAACCGAATCACCTTCTAGTCCTTTGCGCAGAGCCACTTTAGCAGAAAGCAAGTATGCGAATGAGCTGCTTATTCGACTTTTAGACGTTGGTTTTATGCGTAGAATTGGTGCAGCTCGAGCGCGTATGGCAAAACTTAAGGATGGTCAGGAAAAGCTTGCGCTTTTAGGGAAAATCACCTCAATGGAAGCGGCTCGCAAAAACCTGCAGTCGCAAATTCTATAAGATGTATCTAAGATGTTTCAATTACTTGTTTTGTTTTTATATACCGAGATGCGCGATTTATATGTAAATGTGTAGCTATGTAAGAAAGAAGTGTAGAAACAATGTTTTTATTACCTGAGCAGCAGTTGAATCGCTGTACAAGAGTTATGCAACAACGCCTATATCCGTATATAAATACTGTTTTATCGCACTGTAAAATTCGAGCCTATGAGATTGCTGGAGAACCTATTTCTTCTAACGAATTCTTTTCTAAGCTAAAAAGAAACGATATTGCGTTTAGCTCATTTAATGTTCCAGGTGTTTGGGGAACAACTTGGGGCACAACGTGGTTTGAAGTTACAGGGTCGATTGATTTTTCAAAGGTAAAAGGGCGCAAAGTTGAGCTAAATGTTGATTTAGGTTGGATTAATAATCTTTTTCCTGGTTTTCAAGCTGAAGGATTAGTGTATAACGTTGACGGAAGAGTTATCAAAGCTGTAAACCCTTGTAATCATTGGGTTCCGTTGATTGATGAACATAATAATCGTTCTGTTAGTATTGATGAAAATGGTAATTTTACTTTATATTTAGAAGCCGCAGATAATCCATTTGTTGAAGGACCTACTCCATTTTCTCCTACCGATTTAGGAGAGCGTGCTACTGGAAAAACCGAATGCCAATATATGTTGAAGTATGTTGACGTTACCGTTTTTAATCGTAATATTTTTGATTATTATATGGATCTTGAGACTGTAAGTTCTCTGATGCGCGAATTAAATGATGATAATCCGCGTTATTGGAAATTAGCTAAAGCTTTACAGATCTCCTTAAACGCGTATGATGAGCATGATTTTTCTACTGTTCAAAATGCTCGTAAAGAGTTGGTTGGTGTATTAAGTTGCCCTGCTGCAGCAAGCTCTATAAAGCATACGGCTATTGGGCATGCTCATATTGATTCTGCTTGGCAGTGGCCTGTGCGCGAGACTCATAGAAAGGTTGCGCGCACAATATCTAATGTTTTAGCTCTTATGGATGAGGATCCTGATTTTACTTATGCTATGAGTTCTGCTCAACAATACGAGTGGTTAGAAAATGAGCATCCCGATTTGTTTGAGCGTATGAAAAAGAGGATTAAGGAAGGACGTTTTATACCCGTTGGTGGTATGTGGGTTGAGTCCGATGTAATGATGCCATGCGGTGAATCTTTAATTCGCCAAATGACTTTTGGTAAGCGCTATTTTAAGGAGCATCTTGGTGTGGACCCGCATGGCATTTGGCTTCCAGACAGTTTTGGCTATACTGGAGCATTGCCTCAAATCGCTCGCCGCGCTGGTTTTGATTGGTTTTTAACTCAAAAGATTTCTTGGAACGATACCACTAAATTCCCGCATCATTCTTTCCTTTGGGAAGGCATAGATGGTTCTAGGATTTTGGCTCATTTTCCTCCATCTAATACTTATGCTTCATCTGTGAGCATGCATGAGTTAGTTTATTCTCAACGCAATTTTTTGGATAAAGATTTATCTGATCACGCAATATTGTTATACGGTTTTGGCGATGGCGGTGGCGGACCTACTCGCGAAATGACTGCTCGTATTAGGCGTGATCGCGATTTAGAGGGTGCTCCTAGAGTTGATTTCGGTACTCCTGATGAATTGTTTGAAAAAATACGAAAAGATATTGTTGATGATTCAAATGTTGATACACCAGTGTTTAAGGGTGAGCTTTATTTAGAGTTGCACAGGAAAACTCTTACTTCTCAGCAAGATATGAAGCGTTATTGCCGCATGGAGGAATCATTGTTGCGTGTGGCTGAATATCTTGTTGTTTTAGCTCGAGTTTATGCGCCAGAATACCGTTTTAATAATGATGAGCTTACTAGAATTTGGAAGACTTTATTATTGAACCAGTTCCACGATATTCTTCCAGGCTCTGCTATTGCATGGGTTCATAGGCAAGCTAGAGAAGAATATGCTAGAGATATTTCTTGTTTACGTAAGATTATTTCAGATATTGCTAATGCGATTGTAAAAGCTAACAGCACTAACAGCACTAACAGCACTATTGGCACTATTAGCGCGATTAATATGCGTGAAAATGTAAAGTTATTGACTTATACGGGTAAAAATGAGGTCGCTTGGAATCTATATCAATGCAATGAAAGCGGTAAAAATAATAAAACAACTGTAAAACACAAAAATGATGGTGGAATAATTCTTAATAATAGTGTTTTAAGTGTGACTATTGAACGCGATGGCACAGTATCTTCTGTTAAAGATATTAAATTTAATCGCGAGCTAATTCCATCTGGTTATCGCATGGCGCAATACGAGATACTAAAAGATGAGCCGTACCAATGGGATGCGTGGGATGTTGATAGAGATGCATTTATGAGGAATCGTAAGATTGATGATTCTTCAATCGCTGATGTTAAAGAACTTTTATCGGGCGGTGTGTCTGTTGAAATTTTGGCATGTAAAAAAGATATAAAGATTAAAACAAATATAATTTTAGAGCCATGTGTTAAACGACTTGATTTCCATGCGCAAGTTGATTGGAAATCTAAAGAGCAATTTTTGAAAGTAGATATGCCAACATCTATATGTTCAAATAATGCGCAATATGAGTGTCAATATGGTTTAGTTGAACGTCCAATAGTAAAAAATACTCGTAGTGATGATGCAAAATTTGAATCATGCACGCATAGGTTTGTTCGCATAGAAGATTCATCTTATGCTGTTGCAGTTGCTAATTCGTCTACTTATGGCGCTGATGCTGCTCCTATTGGCGATTATTCTTCATCTTGTGGAACTATGCTTAGATTATCTTTGCTTTCTGCGCCTCTTTACCCGGATCCAAATACGGATCAAGGTGAGCACGAATTTACTTGGTCATTTATTGCTGATGCAAATATGGACTCAGTTTTAAGTGCGGCTAATCTTTTGAATTCGCCAATTATTGATAAGCTTCCAGATGCAGATCCGCTGTTTACGATTCATAGAAACTCAGGTCTAATTGCATTAGATTGGGTTAAGTTAGCTGACGATTGTTCTGGAGATATAATCTTGCGTATTTACGAGCCATGTGGTGGTTGCGCAAGTGGGCAAATAAAACTCAATAAAATCTTGCGTGCGGCTTCGATTGAAGAAGTGGATCTTATGGAAATGCCCGTGTTGCACGGTATGCCTGTAGCTTTGCACAAGAATAATGACGTGTTAAATATAGAATTACGTCCTTTCCAGCTATGTTCATTGCGTATTCACATTGCATCTGAAACTACAGTTTCTATTAATTGATAGGATGTTGAGGGTTTATGGAAAATAAAGGAATTTATTCTAAAAAGAAAATAATAATAGATACAGATTGTGGTTCGGATGATGCTATGGCAATTGCCATGGCGTTAAATGATCCTAGATATGAAATATTAATGTTTTGCACTGTATCAGGAAACGTGTGCATGGAACAAGCGACTATTAATACGCTTACTACTATCGAGCATGCTGGTTCGTATGAGCCACCTGTGTATAAAGGAAGCAGAAGCATGCTGTTACGCGATTTGGCTTATGCTCATGAAACTCATGGTAGAGATGGAATGGGTGATATTGGTTTAGTGCCTCATCGTTTGAAAGAAAGTAATGGTAATGCTGTTTTGAAAATGATTGAAACTTTGAGAAACAGTGAAGATGGTGAAATAGACATTATTGCATTAGGACCATTAACTAACATTGCTCTAGCTATTAAGGTTGATTATGAAGCGATGAAAAAAGTTGGTCGCATAGTCGTTATGGGATCTGCTGGTTTAGGCCGTGGAAATGTTTCTCCTGTAGCAGAATTTAATATTTGGCAAGATGCAGAAGCTGCAAAGATATTAGTTGATTCTGGTCTTAAAAATATTATGTTTGTTGGATGGGACGCATGCTTGGGAGAATGTATGCTGAATCCGCAAGAAATTGCTAATATTCGCAAAAGTGGAGAACTCGGTAAGTTTGCTATTGATTGTAATAGGGAATTAATGGAAATGAATGTTAGCCGTTTTGGGGATGCTTACCTAGATATGGCTGATCCATCTGCTGTTGCCGCTGCGTTATATCCCGAATGTATAAGCGAGTGCACAAAATATTATTGCCAAGTTGATGCAACTCCTGGACCAAGTTATGGCTCAGTTCTTGTTGATGCTAATTTCTTCTCTGGTAAAACTCCGAATGTTGAAATATGTAGTAGGCTTAATCCCGAAAAATATAAAAATTACATTTATCGTACTTTGCATGTTGTAGATTAGAAAAATTTGTTTTTACCAACATGCTTTCTATATTGAAATAATAAATACGACCGGGTTTGTTTATGGTTGTTCATAAACTTTCTCGGTCGTATTTATATTTAATGCGTATAAATTAATGCGTATATTTTCAGTATAAATATACTTTAGTTACTAAAGTCAATATCGCCAAGCTTTTCAATAAGCTTCATATTCTCGCTGTAATCAACTGGGCAAGAAATCACGTCAACTCCGCTTTCCTGCTCCAAAGCCGCGCGAAGCATATTGTACAAATCTTCCGGCTTCTTAACAGCATGTCCGCGCGCGCCAAAGCTTTCCGCCAATTTTGGCACGTCCGGATTATGGAAATCAACGTATTCGTGCTCGCCTGCGTGAAGTTCCATCTTCCACTTTATTAAGCCGTACGCGTTATCTTCCCAAACGAGCACAACCATTCGGCTACCAACGCGCACAGCGGTCTCAATCTCCTGAACGTTCATCATAAAACTGCCGTCGCCCATTACTGCCAGCACAGGATTTGCGTTCATCTTGCCGGAATTATCGCGAATAAACGAAGCTCCAACAGCTCCAGGAAGCGTCCAAGCCATAGTAGAAAGACTGTTGTCGATTATGCAAGTATTCGGGTGCATAGTTGGGTACAAGCGTGCCATCCACATTTTCAAAGCGCCCGTATCTACAAGCACCTTCGTGCCTTCAGGAACAGCGCGGCGAATATCGTAAACTACTCGCTGCGGTTTCATTGGCATGCTTTCGTCGTTTTCGCAAGAATGTAATTCTTCCGTAAGTAGTTGGCGAATACGCGGGTGGCTTACGTCGAAAGTAATGTTGCGCGTCTTTAATACTTCTGTAAGAGTTTTAAGCGTTTGGCCAATATTTGCCATAATATTCAGCGCAGTAGGGTAGTGCGCGTCGGTATCTTCCACAAACGTATTGATGTGAATAATGGTTTTATCAATATTCGGGTTGATTTTCTTAGGGTCAAACTGCTGGATAGAAAAACCGACGGCAATAATCAAATCAGCAGTGTCAAAAGCGAAGTTTTCGTAGTCGCGATGCATAAATCCAACGACTCCAAGCGCGTTCGGATGATTATCCGGGAAAACGCCTTTTCCTTCAAAAGTAGTCGCAACTGGCACGTTAAGCTGCTCGGCAAAAGCAAGAAGCTGATTTTCTGCGTGAGATCGCGCAACGCCGTTTCCGGCCAAAATAATAGGCTGCTTTGCTTTGCTAATAATTTGAGCGGCTTCTTCAATAGTGTCCGGCGCCGGCATAATGTGTAGCGGATGCGGCAATGGAAGCGGCTTTGCGTCGGCAGGTGCCGGCATTTCGCTAATATCTTCCGGAATAACAAGGCAGGTTGCTCCAGGCCTGTTGCGGCCTGCAATAGAGAAAGCTTTTCGAACCATTTCTGGCGCGGAAGCTGGGGCAAGCATCATAGAAGACCATTGCGTAATCGGCTGGAATAGCGCAACCAAATCAATAATTTGGTGAGATTCCTTATAAAGCCTAGAAACGTTACCTTGTGCGCAAATTGCTACAAGCGGCGTAGTGCTTGCGTTTGCTTGAGCTACAGGAAGCGTAAGATTTAGTGCGCCAGGGCCTAAAGTTGCCAAGCATACGCCCGGTTTTCCAGTAATATGAGCGTATGTTGCTGCCATAAAACCAGCGCCCTGCTCGTGGCGAGTAAGCACAAAACGAATGCGGCCGTCTCGCTCAATCGCCTCAAGAAGCGGAATATTTTCCTCACCTGGAATGCCGAAAACTACTTCAACGCCTTCATTTACTAAGCATTCAACGATTAAATCTGCAGTGTTGCGCTGGTGATTTTCGCGAAGATGCTTTTGGCGTGCGAGCTTTTGTTCAATATTCTTATTTTCTGTTTCTTGTGCTTTTGACGTTTCTTGTGCTTCAAACATATTCCGCTTCTTGTGTAGTTGTGTAGCTATTTATTTATTTAGTTGTGTAGCTATTTAGTTGTGTAGCTATTTATTTAGTTGTGTAGCCAACAAATTCTTTTCTACATAATATACTTATTCCTGTCTTTTGCGACATGCTTTGCTGATGCGCGTGTCACAAAAAAAGGCGGAATTTTCTGTTAGCTATTTTAGGCTAAATCACGCTATTAATAGTTGCTAATTTATTGCTATTCCAATGATTTTGTCGGGAGTTTAACCTGTTTGTGGGACTGGGTTTCTAGTATAATAGGAGCATTGTGTTTACTGCCTTACGGAGGAATGATGAAGCGCTGGCTGTTGAATCTGGTCAAGTGTGAAACCATTCTTATTGTTGCGGCAATTTTGGCAATTATTTCATGTTTTTTCGTGCCTCCTGATTCTCAATACTGGGGTTATATTCACGTAAATACTATTTCGCAGCTTGTTTGCTTAATGATGGTAGTGTGCGGATTCCAGCGAATTGGCGTATTTCGTGCGATTGGCGCGCGCTTACTTCGGCATGTTAGAACGGAACGCGGTCTTGTGCTCGTGCTCATGTCGCTTACGTTTTTCTCCGCAATGTGGATTACTAACGATGTTGCGCTTGTAACGTTTGTTCCTTTTGCGCTTTCCGTGCTTGTAATGGCAAACGCTGAAAAGCAGTCAATTCTTGTAATCACGCTTATGACTATTGGCGCGAATGTTGGCAGCATGCTTACTCCTATTGGCAACGCGCATAATCTGTACTTAAAAGCGTTGACGCGTATGTCAACTAAAGATTTTTTGAAGATTATGGCGCCTTATACTATTACGGCTGCGGTGCTGATGGTTGTGTTTGCTTTCGTGTTCTTTAAGTCTCGTAAGGTGGACCAGTTTGCTGGCTTGCAGGGGAATGATATTGAGCAGAGCGTGCTTGCTCCTTCGCATGGTCATCCTCAGCCGGATGAGATTCGCGTTATGGGCTACGGCATGAGTTTTACTCGTTGGCGCGTTATTGTTTACAGCCTGCTGTTTGTTGTTTGCTTGTGTGGAGTAAGCGGTTGGATTCCGGACTGGCTGATGGTTGTTATTATGGTGGTTGCGTTTCTTCTTTGCGACCGTCACGTGTTCCGCGTGCTCGACTGGGCTTTGCCGCTTACGTTTATTATGTTCTTTATTTTCATTGGTAATATGCGTCGCGTTCCGGGATTTAGTGATCTTGCGCAAATGTGGGTTGGTACGCATCCTATGGAAGTTTCTGTAGTTTCGAGCCAGTTTATTAGTAACGTTCCTACGACGATTTTGCTTTCTGGTTTCTGCGATCAGTGGAAGCTGCTGATTATTGGTACGAATCTTGGCGGCATGGGTACGCTTATTGCTTCTATGGCTTCGCTTATTTCCTACAAGGGTATTACGCATCAGTATCCTGGGCATAGGGGACGCTATTTGCTTACGTACACGATTGTGAACGTGTTCTTCCTTGCGGTGCTTATGTCTCTCGCTTGCATTATTGAGTAGTGTTTGCTTAATTGCGTTATTCCTGTTGTGTTTAGTTGTTCTTGTTGTGTTTAGTTGTTCTTGTTGTGTTTAGTTGTTCTTGTTGTGTTTAGTTGCGCTTGTTGGTATGTTTTCTGAGTTCTACCTGTTGAGTTCCTCTTGTTGAGTGTGTTTGTTTTGTTGAGTTGTGCTTGTTGGCATGTTTGCTTTGATAACGTTTGTTGCTCTTAATAAGTGTTGAGTTTTTGTTGTTTTGAATAGTTTTATTTGTGATTTATGGCGCGTTGATAGTGCCGTTTTGGTATAATAACCATTTGTTTGCCTCTGTAGCTCAAAGGATAGAGCAACGGCCTTCTAATCCGTTGGTTGCGCGTTCGAGTCGCGTCGGGGGCACGATGAAATCTTGGAACGGTGTTTGGGCTGTGGGTATTGGTTAAGTGAAAATCGTCTTAGAAAAAATTTTAGATTAGATTGAAAACGATACAAAATAAGCGATTTTAACATATTGTAAGTAATACACAATAATTTCGGAGTGTGGGAAAATCCTCCACCAAAATGTTATACTTTTTGTACTATAAGTAGGGGGAAAGAAGGTAAATATGATGGAGGTGAAAAAATGAATAAGTCTAAGATGGTATTGCAGAATACAAGTATTAGAAAAGATAATCATCAGTTTGATGATATTGTTAAGATTGTCGAAAGTGCAAAGGCTCGCGCTTATAGAAAAGTCAATGAAGAATTAATCTTGATGTATCAGGAAGTGGGAAAGTATATAAGCGAGAAAA
>CAMYED010000024.1 GCA_947254595.1 uncultured Gardnerella sp.
TCGACAACTTGAGCGAGGAAGAGATTTCTAAGGTTAATATTCCTACTGCTATTCCTCTGCTTTACGAGTTGGATGAGAACTTCAAGCCAATTAAGCCTCGCGGTGAGTATTTGGATCCAGAAGCTGCTGCTGCCGGCGCTGCCGCTGTTGCTGCTCAGGGTCAGAAGTGAGAATTTGATTAGCTTATAGGTTAGATTAAATTGGCTTATAAGTTAGCTTGAGTCAGCTTTGATTAAAAAAGTAGGTCTGCAAAATTAATTGCAGGCCTACTTTTGTTTTAGTTTAGTTTAGTTTGTTTTAGTTTAGTTGAAATTTAGTTTGCTTTTTTGCTTTAGTCTGCTTTGTTTTAAGCAACAACCGTATCTTTATCCGGCTCAGGCTTCTTAGTTGGATCAAATCCCGAAACAATAAACACAACTTGCCTTGCCGCAGCAACTGAGTGATCGCCAATTCTTTCAATAAATCGACTCAGCAAAACGACGTCAATAAGCTGCCTGCGCGTACCGTGCCAATTTTCTCCCTCAATAAGCGCAAAAATCTTCTCGTGCAACTCGTCTAGTGCGTCATCTCCAGCAATAATAGTTTCTGCAACTTTTACGTCGCGTTTAGCAATCATGCTGGTTAGGCGCGGGGAAAGTTCGTTAAGAAATTCAATCATTGCAACAATAGTTTCGCGCGCATCCTCAGGAATTGCGGAATCTGGCCATGTTCTTCGTGCAATCTGCGCAACGTGGCTCGTCAAATCTCCCATGCGTTCGAAAGTTGCTGCTAATCGCATAGTTGCAACAACTTCGCGCAAGTCGGTTGCAACCGGGTTTTGGCGTGCAAGCAAAGTCAAGCACTGATCAATAGTGCTTGCTTCCAAAGAGTCTAAATCTGCGTCTTTGTCGATAACGGTTTGTGCAGCTTCCAAATCTGCATTAACAAGTGCGCTTCCGGCATCGTTCATAGCTTTCGACACAAGTTCTGCCATGCGTTCGAGGTTTGTAGCAACGGCCTTCATTTCTTCGTTGAAAATCACTCGCATGGTGCGTCCTTTCCTTTGGTTGCGGGCGGCTTTGAAATTGCCTTATTGCTCATCTTTAGTTAGACGTCTTTAGCTAGGTGCCTTTAGTGAGGCTCTTTGCTAGATGTCTTTGGTGAGATGCGTTTATTGCTACATCTTATCGTCAGACATCTTTATCGGCGACATCCTTACTAATTATAGACGACGCTCGAAACGAACCGGCAGTGGCTTTACGTGCGTGTAACGAAAATGTTGAAATCTTACTGAAAATTTACTAAATTGCGAGAAATATGAGAATATAAGAATATGCCTCAAGATTCTTCTGCGGTGGTTTTTATAGCATTTGGCGTACTTTCGTTATGCGTTGTGATCGCGCTGGTTGTACTGGCGATGGATTGGTTTTTGCCATTTTGGCGTTTTTTGCTGCGCTCGTTTAAGAGTTTTAAGAGTTTTAAGCGTTTTAAGCAATCCCGCAATTCTCGAGATGGTGTTTATTACAATGCGCGCAATGAGTCTGAGTATTCTACAGATTCTACAGATTCTACAGATTCTGACGACGATGTGAATTACGTCGATTTTGCTAATTCTGTAGACGTTGACGACGTAAGTGCGGACGCGGCTCAAGTTCTCGCAATGTTAAATATGCCGACTGTTGTAATAGACTCCGAAAATGACGTAATTCGCGCAAGCTCGGAGGCTTATTTGCTTGGCATTGTTAGCGACGATTCGTTGGCTCAGCCTCGCGTGCTTCAAGCTGTTAATTCCGTGCGCAATTCCGGAGGATTTGAGCGGTTTACGTTGGTTACTTCAACTCCCGAGCGTTATATTCTCGAGGATGTTTCTGAAGAAGCAACTACTATTTCCCGTCCAAATTGGCTAACTATTACTGTTGGCAGTGTTGGTAATGGAATGGTTGTTGTTTTGATTGAGGATACTAGCGCCGCCCACCGTTTTGCGCAAACTCGCGACGACTTTATTTCCAACGTTTCCGAGCAGTTAATGAGCTCAACGCGTAGTTTGAAGAATCTTACGAAAGTTTTACAAGAAGATACCATTTCAGCGCAAAAAGTTAAGGAACTTGCCAAACTTGCCAGTAAATCTTCCACTAAACTCGAGCATATACTTGAAGATTTACTATGGCTTGTTCGTGCGCAAAATCCTATTGACGTAAATGCGTCTAAATTGCTGTCGGTTGCAGATTTGCTTGATTCGGTTAAAAAACAGGTTGAGAATTTTGCTGAATCTTGCAAAGTTCGCGTAATTTTTAAGGCTGATTCGTCGTTGAAAGTTAGAGCGGATGCGGATCAGATTCGTGCTGCAGTTCGAAAGTTGATTGAAAACGCAATTACATATTCGCACGAAAATTCTACTGTTTCAGTATCTGCAGCGCCTTCTTCGGATGGTCGTTACGCTGTAATTCGCGTGGTTGATTGCGGTGTTGGTATTGATTTGGAAGATCAGTCGCGCATTTTTGAGCGTTTTTATAGGGCGAATAATCAAAATAATCGAAGCCTGGATGGAGTTGGGCTTGGTCTTGCAATTGCTAAGCATGTTGCTCTTACGCATCACGGAAATATTACGTTGTGGAGCAGGCCGGGGCAGGGTACTACAGTAAGTTTTGCGCTGCCAACTGCGGATTGAGCTTTCGGATTAAGCATGCGAAAATAACGCGAAAATAACGCGAAAAATAAGCTATTCTCCAAGCCGGCGGTAATCCCAGCGGTCAAAGTGTTCCCAAATTAAAAGCAGCATGCCAATAATCGTACCGCTTGCGCAAACTAGCACAGGAAACCATGTAGTAAAATGCAAAAACGCAATAATAATCGCAATTACTGTTGCAATAAACCACGCTAGCGTACCTATAGCAAAAACTTTTCGCAAATCTACGCGCAACGGTTTCGGCGCAGGTTTTCGCGCATCTGGATTAACTATAGGTGCAAGTTTCATACTTATACGATACAACTTGCTCAAGTCTAACTTGCTTAGCTTGCGTATCTTGCATAGCTTCACATTTGCGCGAGCGATTATGCGATTATGCAATTATGTGATTACATAATTACATAATTACATAATTACATAATTACATAATTACATAATTACATAATTACACAATTATGCATTTGTAAATTAAACCGCGTTTCCTACATCCGCGCCACGTTGTAACCTGTTCATGTAAGGCGGTGAATGCTGGCATTACGTGCTGCCGCAATCCGCGCAATCGTTGAGAAAGTGATTCTTATGAGACATGCTGCACATGGTGCTACAAAAGCAAAGAGGCGTAATGATTCGCCCCTCTCGCTATTTGTATTGCAACGTGGATCGCATGGTGCTCATGGTGTTTCTCGAAAGAATGTAAAGGCTTCCGCAGCAACTTCCGCAGCAGCTTCTGTAGCGGGCGCGCGCTTAACTGCTTTAGCTGCAGCCGGTAGCAATGGTGCTGTTGTTGATATTCCAGAAGCTGTTTCTAATCGTTTGCAGGAAATTCTTCCTCAGAGTAGGCGTGAAATTCGCTTGTCGAGACTTGCTAGCGAGCGTCGCCGTCGTTTAATGCTTTCAACTTCTCTTATTACTATGGTTGGCGCTGTTGCTGCAACAATGTCGTTGACGAGAATTAATACTCTTGATTCCAGCGCTTCCGAAACTGAGCCTGTTATGACGACTATGGACGACATAAATTACGCTGTGTCTCGTTCTAGCCAGCGTGAGTCGCTTAATCAGATGGCTGAGATTAATAACGCAGTCGATTCGTTGGAGCATGCTGGGGATGCTGCTTCTAATGGTGCGCATGCTCATGCTGACGCTTCTAAGTCTCAGCCGGGTACTGCGTCTACGGCGTCTTCTCGTTCTGATTCTTGGAGTTTTGGGGCTGATTCAAGTTTTAATATTGCAGAAATGTCTCGCGCTGCTGCAGACAATCCGCAGGTTGCTTTGTTGATGGATCAGGATTTTGATTTGCTGCCGAAAGGTTTTAATGCAAATCATGCTACTGGTGATACTGGCAACGCTTACGAGTTTAGCCAGTGCACTTGGTGGGTTTATGTGCGCAGACATCAACTTGGTTTGCCTGTTGGTTCGCATTTTGGAAATGGAAACATGTGGGCTGATTCAGCTCGCGCGCTTGGATATTGGGTAGATACCACTCCTCGTCATGTTGGCGATATAATGGTGTTCCGCTCTGGTCAGGCTGGTTCGGATCCGCTCTATGGTCACGTTGCAATAGTTGAGAAGATTAATCCGGATGGTTCGATCGAGACTTCGGAATCCGGCGCTCCTTTGCACGGTAGGACTTTTTCGCGCAAGTTCGATGCTAATCAGACTTCGCAGTATCGTTTTATTCACTACTAATTGTTTTCTGCTTGTATAGTCTCTTATATAGTTTGTAGTTTATTTTAATTGTGCCGTTCTTTAGTCGCGCGAATATTCGTGTAGTAGTGATTCCGACATTTTCGTTACGTGCGCGTATAGCGAATGCCGTTTCTACGGTCGCGCGCGATATTTTCGTTACAAGCGTGTAAAGGCAATGCCGATTTTTGGCAAGTTTTCGGTAGTTTCGTTACATGCTTGTACAGTAAATAACACTTTTTGCCAAAATTCCGATATTTTCGTTACGCGCGTGTAAAACCGCTGCCGAAAGAATATTGCGTCCAATTTTTCATGTAATAGGCGAGTGATACAATACCAAAGTATGCATAAGCACAGTAAGATTTTTTCAGTTATCGCCTCGGCTACAGCTGCGTTTTCAATGCTCGCTGTTATGGCTCCAATTGCAATGGCTGAGTCTTCTAAAGACTCCGCTCAGGCAGCTGTTACTTCTACTCGATCATTTCCAAAAGTTACTAGCGTGCGTCGCGATATTCTTACTGAATCTACCTCTACTGATGTTGATGCTAATTCTAAGTGGGGCGGTATTGAAACCTTAAATGTGCCTCAGACTAAAACTCCTGGTGAAGTTGCTGCAGATGCTGCTCGTCGCGCTGCTGCTGGGCTTGATGTTGCGAATGTTGGTAATATTGCGCGTGCGCGTGCTGGTGTTGTAGCTGGCGTAGGTGCTGCCGCCGCAAATGCAAATGCAAACGCAAACGCAAACGCAAACGCTGGTGCTGCTGCAAACGCTCCTGCAAGTCGTTCTGCGTATCGCGGTGTTCCGCAAGCTCCGAAGGCTGAAGTAGCGCCTCCAAATGGAAAATCTGCATCTGATTTGCTGAATTTTGCTACTCAATTCTTGGGTAAAGTGCCGTATCGCAGCGGTGGTACAACTCCTGCGGGTTGGGATTGTTCCGGCTTTGTACAGTATGTTTTTGCTAATTTTGGTATTTCTTTGCCACGCACTTCTGGCGCGCAAGCTACTGTTGGTACTCCAATCCCAAGTTTGGATCAAGCTCAGCCGGGAGATATTATTGCGAACGCGCAACACGCTTCTATTTATGTTGGCAACGGAATGGTAATTAATGCGCAGCTTGCTGGCACTAAGTACGATCCAATTCGCTACGTTTTTCCGCACGGATACTCAATTCGTCGCGTTCTGTAGTTTACTAGCAGATAGTTATTTTACTAGCAGATAGTTAGTTTATTCGCCGAGCGTTAATCATTCAGCAATTTATAGTGTTTTACTAATCAGATGCGCAAAACTGCCAGCAATCAATCTAAAATTACGCTACAATAGTAAATACTATTTGTGTGCTGGTGACACTGATGCCGCGAGTGCCCGTATTAGGAGGTTGGCGATGATTTCTGAAAAGGCTGTGTTGGTTGGAGTTGATGGCTCTCATGCGAGCTATAAAGCTGTTTGGTGGGCGGCGAATTACGCAAAGCATGCTGGCTTGCAGCTACAAATTGTGTGCGCGTATTCTTTGCCAAGTTATGCGGCTGTTTCGTTTGATGCAACTTATACTGCAATTGGCGACGACAATGCTGCTCATCACGACGCGCAAGAAATCCTTTCTAAGGCAAAAGCTGTAGCACTTGAGCAGGGTGTTGACGCGACTACTTTAATTGTTACGGGCGATCCTTCTTCGGTTTTTGTTGAGCTTTCGCACAATTATCAGCTTATTGTGATTGGGAACCGCGGTAAGGGCGGCTTGGCAGAGCGCTTGCTTGGCACTACGAGTTCTTCGCTTCCAGCTTATGCGTATTGCCCAATTGTTGTGGTTCCTTATACGGATGACGACGGTCAGCGTATTCATTTGAATAATACGATTACGCGCGTTGCTGTTGGTTCGGACGAGTCGAAGTGGGGCCTTAAGGCGCTTGAGATTGCTGCGAATTTGGCCGATAGTTGGAATGCTGAGTTGGATGTGATTTCTGCAGTTCCTAGCGTGCAGGGTGCCGAAGGGGACACTGCTGTTATGGGATCTTATATGGAGGATCTTGAGGAGCGCGTGAAGCCGATTTTGCAAGCTTTGCCGAATTTGCGGATTCATCGCACTGTTGTTCCTGGTTCTGCGGTTGACGCTCTTACGCAGGCTAGCCTGAACCATGATCTTGTAGTTGTTGGTTCTCGTGGACGCGGCGGTTTTACCGGCTTACTTCTTGGCTCTATTAGCCAGGGTTTGCTACAACATTCGTCTAGGCCTGTGTATGTTGTTCCGCGTAAATACGTTGAATATACTGCGGCGCAGGTTGCAGAAGCTCAGAAGCAGCATAAGGATGCGTCTATTGACGATATTTCCGGCGTGCACGAGGTTGAAGTGCCGAAGGCTGGTGCAGAAGCTGCTAAGGAGATTGAGCAGACGATTGATCCGCTGCACTGAGTTTGCTTTATTTGATTTATTTGTTACGCGTGCAATCTGCATTCGTTATGCGTGCAGATTGCACTTATGTTGTGCAACCTGCCTGAGCGCATAAAGTCGCATAAAGCGCTAACTTGCTTCTAAAAAGTGATATTGCCTTTACGCGCGTGTAAAGTAACTGCCGTAATCTTACGGAGAAGCGTTATTTGTTGTACGTGCGTGTAACGAAAATATCGCGCTGCGATTGCTACAGTTAGTTTTCTAAGCTTATCGTTTAGAATCGCTGCTTCTGTCACTGCGCTGCTTCTGTCACTGCTACTACTACTCAGTCTCAGTATCGTCGCGCTTTTTCAGCATAAAACGCGTGCGTATTGCGTCTCGCTTCGCCTTCTTTTCGGCGAGTTCCTTCTTATTCATCTCGATTGCGCGCTCGTAAATCTTAAGCAACTCAAGCGCTTGGCTCTTAAAATCGTTATTCTTCGAATACTCAAGCACATTCGCCTTAAGCTGAGCCTGCTCAGCCTCGCTCATATTCAAAACCTTGCTAAAAACTGCCTTAAAATCTTCGCGAGTATCCCACTGATACCCATTTTGGCCGCTAATAATCTGGTTTTCGTTCGGCACGTCATGCTTTACGAGCGCAAATAATCCAGAGGCCATTGCTTCGAGCATAGAAAGTGAGTGCATTTCCGAAAGCGAGGCAGTTGTGTAGTAGTCCATTGCGTGCAAATATTTCGGAATTTCAGTATGCGCAATAGGCCCGAGCAGGCAGATTCTATCTCCAAAACCGTTGTCTGCTACGCGCTTTCGCAAATCTTCCAAATCCGGTCCGCCGCCAATTACAAACAGTCGCGCTTTTTCTTTAGGAAAATCGCAATACATAAAGTTGTCAATCAACTCTGCAATATTTTTTTCAGCGCCGATTCTGCCAACAAAAACGAATAGCTTAGTAGAATCCGAAACGCCGTATTTTTCGCGGAAAGCTTTTCGGAATGCAAGTCTCTCTGGAGTTGGTAGGAACTTCTTATATTCCACGGCATTGTTTAGAACGACTACTTTTTTATCAACTTTTTGACGGTCAATATATGCCTGCGCCTTAGCCGACATGCTCGTAATAATAGTTGCGTTTTTTGAGAATCGCATAAAATATTTTGCTGATATGTTGCGCGAAAACTCAGTAAAATGCTTTAAGCCAATGTAAAACAGGAATTTATCGTATTCCGTGTGAAGCGTGTAAATAACAGGAATATGCTCTTTTTTCGCAACTTCCAAGCCGATTTCGCCAATTCCAAACTCGTTTTGAATATGAATAATATCCGGCTTGAACTTAAGAGGAAGTTGCTTTCGCATGTGCCCAATTGGTAACGCAACGCGGTATTTGTAAAGCTTTTTAAGCAAGATTCCAGGAACATAGACTACGCCGTCTTCAAGCTTGGTTTTGCGCTGTTTTTCGGAGCCAACTGTAACTACGAGCACTTCGTGTCCGAGTTCTTCGTACATTTTTTTAAGCATGTAGGATTGAGTTGCGACGCCATTTATGTACGGTGGATACGTTTCAGTAAAAATCGCGATTTTCAAAGTTTCCTCCGGTTATTTATACGGCCATACAGCGTACAGCATACAGCGTCTATGCCAGCGTATTTGCAGGCTCTATAGCATCACAAGTTATACTTGCGCAGATTATTGCGTCTGCGTAAATACTATTGCGTACTCAATTGTGCCACACGTGGTGAATTTTAAGTAAATTTCGCAGCATTTTATAATGCTTTTGGTGATTTTTAGTCTATTTTATGGTAGTTAGTGACGAACTGTAACGTTTACGCGAACGGCCGCGCCTTTTTCAAGAGTGTGCTTAACTGTGCAGCCCCTGGAAATGTGGCGTTCCATGCGCTCCTTAAGCGCGGAAGCATCTTCCTCGCTGAGCGCTGGTTTGGCGCCGGTTGCGTCGAGAGTAACGTCTTCTTGGAAACGCAAGTACGTGCCTTCTTCTGCATCGTAAGTGCCGTCAACAACAACTCTTGCGCCTGCGCCTTCTCCAATTGCATGTTCTGCAGCGTACTGGCTACTAAGCGCGGTGCAACCGGCCAAAGCAATCTGCATCAGCTCAACCGGGTTGAACATGCCTTCGCCGTGACCAAACTTCAAGCTTGCACCGTCGTCGCTGTGCGCTTCCCATGTGCCGTCTTCTGCGCGCTCAACCCATAATCTTCTGGACATTTTTGCTCCTTTGCTTTGGTTGTTGTTCTAATCATCTTACGCTATTTTTGCGCTGTAGTGCGTAGGTTTCGACTTTTCCTTTACGACGCTGTAAAGTATTAATCGCTTTTCGGCAAGATTTCGACTTTTCATTTACACGTGCGTAAAGAAATTGTCGCGACAGCCCGTTTCTTACTGAGCAATTGTTACCATTGAATCATGGCTTTAACAGAAGAAGAACTCGCCGCAATTCGCGCGCGCATCCCACAAAAACCGCTTTCCAGCATCCCAACTCCTTACGAGGATTTAGTGCGAAAAATCCTTACGGAAGGCACTCTAAAATCAGATCGCACAGGCACAGGTACGATTTCGCTTTTCGGTCAGCAAATCCGCTTCGATATTAGTAAATACTTCCCGCTTATCACCACAAAAACCGTGTTTTTCAAAGGACTTGCGTACGAGTTACTTTGGTTCCTTAAGGGTTCGAGTAACGTGCGCTGGTTGCAAGAAAACGGTGTTCATATTTGGGACGAGTGGGCGGATGAGAACGGCGATTTAGGCCCGGTTTACGGCGTGCAGTGGAGGAGTTGGCCGGCGCCGACCGCGGAAAATCCAAACCGCACAATCGACCAAATCGCGAACGTGTTGGATCTTATGAAGAATCATCCGGATTCCCGACGAATGATTGTTAGCGCGTGGAATCCTGCGGAAGTTGAGAATATGGCGTTGCCGCCTTGCCATTCGCTTTTCCAATTCTATGTTGCTGACGGCAAGCTTTCGTGCCAGCTTTACCAGCGCTCTTGCGACATGTTCCTCGGCGTGCCGTTTAATATTGCGTCTTACTCGCTTTTGACGATGATGATGGCTCAGCAGGCAGGTTTGCAGCCGGGCGAGTTCGTGTGGACGGGCGGCGATTGCCATATTTACGACAATCACGTTGAGCAGGTGCTTGAGCAGCTTTCGCGCGAGCCATACCCGTATCCGCAGCTTGAAATTCGTAAGGCGGATTCGATTTTTGACTACGATTACAGCGATTTTAAGGTGGTTGATTACAAGCATCATCCGACGATTAAAGCGCCGGTTGCGGTGTGATAATTGCGAATTATTTTGCGTGATTGAGCGTGATTGAGCGTGATTTAGCTTGATTTAACTTTTAGGGGGCGAAAATGGAAAGTAGTGTGAGTTCGCTGAATAATTTTCCTGTGCGACTTATTTGGGGCGAGGCTTTCGGTTTGGACGGTAAGCCCGGCGCGATGGGCGTGAACGGCGGTATGCCGTGGCGACTTTCCCCGGATTTGCGCTATTTTAAGGCGATGACTCTCGGATGCCCGGTTATTATGGGCCGCGGAACGTGGGATGCAATGCCGCCGAAATTCCGTCCTCTGCCTGGCCGCGAAAATATTGTGGTAACGCGCAATCCGGATTTTGTAGCAGAAGGAGCGCGTACTTTTACTAGCATCGATATGGCTTTGGATTACGCGCGCGAATGGCTGGAAAATCAAGCAAAGCTGGAAAATCAGGAAGATGCGCCTAAAGATTCTCCACAAGACGGCCCCGCAATCTGGGTTATTGGCGGCGCTGCAATTCTGCACGAAATGCTAGCAAATTATCATGCGGACGCAGCTTACGTAACGCAAATTGATTCGAAAGTTGCGGCAGATACCTTCGCTCCGAATATTCAAGCCTTAGTTGATTCCGGAAAATGGCGTGTTGCGCACGAAGGCGAGTGGCAGGAAGCGCCTCTTAAAGTTGGTAGCGAAAGCAATCCTGCGCAATACCGGTTTATGGTATATAAGCCTGCGCAGTAAGCAGTTCAATCATGAAATAAGACGTTAGATCATACTAAATCCAAAAATAAACGAGGAAAAATGACTGAAGAATCAAGCAAAATCAAAGTAGACGCGCGTCACCCGTACACTGTTATGACTGTTTGCACGGGCAATATTTGCCGCTCACCAATGGCGGAAATCGTGCTACGCAACGAGTTCCAGTTGAGGGGATTGGGCGATGTTGTTGCCGTGCGTTCCAGCGGAGTTAGCGACGAAGAATACGGGAATCCGATTGACCGTCGCGCGCAAAAAGAGCTTACAAAGCGCGGGTATAGGCTTCCGGCATCGCATTTTGCGCACAGAATTGAGGCGGACGAGATTGCTGCTACGAACCTGTTTTTGCCGATGACTGCATCGCACATGCGCTCGCTTTTGCGTTTACTTCCAGCGGAAAAGCGCGATCTTGTGCACATGTACCGCGCGTTTGATCCTTCTCTTCCTAAGCCGCAGCCGGGTCGCGAGATGCTGCTCGATTTGGCAGATCCGTGGTATGGCGGCCCGCACGAATTCGAAGTTGCGATGGATCAGGTTGAGCAGTGCGCGCCTTATATTGTCGATTGGGTTGCTGCGCACATTGAGCGAGCTTAAAGCGGCGTTTTCTTTACGCGCGTGTATTGAAACTAACTGAATCAGCCTTAAATTCGTTAGTTGCTTTACATGCTTGTATTGAAACTAACAGAATCTCGCTTAAAGGCGGCGTTTCCTTTACGCGCGTGTAACGAAAAAGCCGCGAGGTTGCCGCTCTTTACATGCTCGAAGATATAGTTTATAGAGTAGAGAGCTTAAGTATTATTTACCGCTTTTACTTTGGAGGATTTATGACCGGTTTGGTTGTTGAAGACGTGCGCGCTCGCGTGCAAAACGCTTGGGACGACGTAGTTTCCGTGCTGAATAAGAAGATTTCGCTTGCTGCAGTGTCGGCTAAGGGAATTGCCGGCGAGCATATGCAAAAGTCCGCGCAATACGTGGCAGAGGTATTGCGTGAGGTTGGTATTGACGCGCGCGTCGAGCAGTCTACGAATCCGGACGGCACTCCGGGAGCTTTCGAAGTGGTTGGCTCGCGCATTGTAAACCCAAGCGCGCCAACGGTTTTGCTCTACGCGCACCACGATGTGCAGCCAGTGCCGGACCCATCTGAGTGGAACACGAACCCATTTGAAGGCAAGGAGATTGACGGTCGTCTATACGGCCGCGGATCTGCCGACGATGGCGGCGGAATCGCAATCCACTACGGAGCTTTGCGCGCGCTAAGCGACGATTTGCGCGTAAATATTAAGGTATTCATCGAAGGCGAAGAAGAAATGGGCTCGCCAAGCTTCATTCCTTTCATTGAGTCGCATAAAGCCGAATTCGAATCCGACGTAATCATCGTGGCCGACTCCGGCAACTGGTCCGCCGAAATCCCAAGCCTCACAACGAGTTTGCGCGGAAATACCGACGTAGACGTAAAGGTTAAGGTGCTTGGGCATCAGGTTCATTCCGGACAGTTTGGTGGCCCAATTTTGGACGCTTATACGCTTGCTTCAATGCTTGTTGCCTCGCTTTACAACAAAGATGGCGACTTGGCAGTTCCTGGAATTAAAGCAGAGGAGCCGGTTGGCGGTTTGCAGCGCGATTTGGACGAAGCGCAGGTGCGTGCCGACGCTTCCGTAGTTGATTCTTATAAGCTTGCAGGCACCGGTTCGCTCGCCGCGCGCATGTGGACTAAGCCGAGCCTTACGGTAATCGGCATGGATGCGCATCCGGTTGAGGGCAGTTTTAATGTGATTGCGCACGAAACTAAGCTGCGTCTTTCTCTTCGTACCGCACCTTCGCAGCGTCCTGAAGAAGCACAAAAAGCTTTGTGTGACTTTTTGGTTGCAAACGCGCCTTTTGGTGCGGAAGTTACGGTAGAGCCGATTGATAACGGCATGGGTTGGGCAATGGATCCGGATGCTGTAGCAACGAAGGATGCGCTCGCTTCTATGCGCGATGCTTTTGGCGTGGAGCCGGTAAATAAGGGTGAGGGCGGCTCGATTCCGTTTATTCCGGAACTTCAGCGCATCTTCCCGAAGGCGCAGGTGCTTGTGACTGGTCCGGAAGACCCGAAGTCTAATGCGCACAGCCCGAACGAGTCGATTTCGCTTTCCGGATTGCGCGGGAATATTGTTACGGAAGCGCTGCTTTTGGATCGATTGGGCGAGTAATCTCGCACAACTTTGGGATTTCGCACAACTTTGACGCTTAAGCGATATTTTCTTTACGCTTACGTAAAGGGAATGTCGCTAGCGTTGCGTCTGCATGCGTCTAGTCTGTTGAGTAATCTGCAAACATGACATGGAATCCATTTGCAAAGAAATCCGTTGCTGACGAATCTAAAGTAGGCGCATCGGCTAAGTCGGAATCTGAACAGAAGTCTGAACAGAAGCCTGTGCCTAAGTCTCGCGAAAAAAACGCGCCAACTCCTAAGCGCAACGCGGCTCAGGCGCAGAATCTTCGACCGCTTGTGCCGGCTGATCGTAAGGCTAGCGCAAAGCAGGCACGCGCTAGAATCAGAGAGCGCGAAAATGTGCAATATGAGGCTATGCGCACTGGCGATTTAGCGCACATGCCAAAGATTGAGCAGCTTCCGTGGCGCGTGTATATTCGTGATTACGTGGACGCGCGCTTTAATATCGGCGAGTTTTTCGTGCCGGTTGCAATTGTGATTATGGTCTGCTTGTTTGTGCTTTCGAAGTTTATTATCGTGTACATAGTGCTAGCTGTGCTGCTGTATACGTACTTGTTTGCTTCCGTAATAGACATGTTTGTTATGTGGCGCAAGTTGCGTAAGGAGCTTATTAAGCGTTTTGGTGATGCTGCTGTTTCTAAGAAGTCGCGTTCTGGCATGTATGCGTGGAGTCGCGCTATGCAGATGCGTCGCTGGCGTTTGCCGAAGCCAAGTTCTCCTAAGCGCGGGAATTGGCCTAAGTAATCGCAAATTTATTAATACAAATTTATTAATATTTGCACAATCGACTATTATTATTTGAGATAACTTGTTATTTATATAACTCAAACACAACGCGAATATCAGGGGTAGCGCATGGCACAAAGCAAAGCACAGAATAATTCACAGGGTGCATCGAAAAAAGCGGGTCAGTCCATGAAAAAGCAGGGGATGATTTCGCAAATTATCCGCATTTATAAGTACACGCATGCGGATGATAAGCAATTGCCGATTTGGTTGGCCGTAGCGTTTGTAGCACCAATAGTTGTTACTGCTGTAATTGGATTGTTAATGCGCTGGTCAGTTGTGACTTGGATTATGATGCTTGTTACTGCTGTTATGATTGGCTTCCTGCTGTTTACTGTTGTGCTTACGAAGCGCGCGGATAAGGTTGGTTATGCAAAGTTGGAGGGTCGTCCGGGGGCGGCTGCCGGCATTCTTTCCGCTATTAATAAGGGCGGTTTTACTTTCCCGCAGCAGCCTGTGTGGGTTGATCCTCGCACGAAAGATGCAATTTGGCGCGGCACTGGTTTTAATGGAATTTTCCTTGTTGGTGAGGGTAATTACGAGCGTTTAATGCACGCAATGGATCGTCAGGAGCATGCTATAAAAAGCGTAACTGCCGGTTCTAATATACCTGTATATCGTATTGCTGTTGGTAATGGTGAAAATCAGGTGAAGCTTAAGCAATTGCGTGGAAAAGTGTTGCGCGCAAAGACTTTGCAGCCTACGAATCACAAGTTTGCGCTTCTTAATAAGATTCATCCAAACCGTCGTTTCTTCCTTACTAAGACGGAGCTGGCTATTTTGAATGAGCGTTTGCGTACTTTGCAAAGCAAAAGCGGTTTTGGTATTCCAAAGGGTATTGATCCAACTCGTCCGCAGCGTATTAGCCGTCGTGCGATGCGTGGTAAGTGAGTTTTGTTGCTTTAGTTTTGTTGCTTTAGTCTTGTTGTGCGTGCGTCTATGCGGTGCCGTACAATCTTCAATCGACACGGGTGCTTTGTGTTGGCGCGTTTATTTAGCGTGTTCGTGCAAAGCTGAGAGAAAACCGCTTGAACGTGAATCCGGGTAATACCGGCGCACGGAGGTCAGTTTTTCCCGTGCCTGAGAGTTGTTGCAATGTTTCGTTGTAACGCAAAATATTGCATTGCGCACAATGTAACGCATTGCAACGCAGAATAAGAAAGGCACATTTTTATGTCAGAAGAAAATTATCAGTCCAACATGCAGTGGCGTGTTGCAGACATCGCAGTTGCTTCCGTAATTGGCGTTGTTTCTGCTTTTATTTATTGGGTTGTTGCCATTTTTAGTGAGGTTCCATGGACTGCGCTAAACAGCATTCTTCCAGGTTTTGCAGGTCTTATTAACGGTCTTTGGCTCTTCGCTGCTCCTTTGGCCGCAGTAATCGTGCGTAAGCCAGGCGCTGCTATTTATGCTGAAGTCGTAGCTGGTGTGCTCGAAGCTTTGATGGGCAACCAGTGGGGTGGTGCTGAAACCTTCGCTATTGCAGTGGTTCAGGGTCTGTTTGCTGAAATTGCGTTCATTATTTTCGCTTACAAGAAGTGGAATTTGAACACAATGATTCTTTCCGGCGCATTGACTGGCATTGGTTGCTGGGGTTACACCTTCCTCGGTAAGTTGCAGGCTGTTAGCGTATTCGGCAAGTATGGTCTTCCATACTTCGTCAGCACAGTGGTTTCCGGCATTGTGATTGCAGGCATTTTGATGTGGTTCTTGTATGTGGGAATC
This sequence comes from uncultured Gardnerella sp., assembly GCA_947254595.1. GTDB lineage: Bacteria > Actinomycetota > Actinomycetes > Actinomycetales > Bifidobacteriaceae > Bifidobacterium. The sequence goes on from CAMYED010000024.1 coordinate 15,481, forward strand.
GCTAAGACCGGCGCGTTGGATCAGTTTGCTTCCGGTCGCGAAATCCGCGAAAAATAGCGAATAACGTATTCGCAAAAATTAAAAATCTATCATTGCCATAAAGGATTTACTATGCCTGATGCTGTTAAATCGCAAGAATCTGAAACTTTCCTTCCA